>JAKSUU010000004.1 GCA_024408695.1 Coriobacteriales bacterium
GCAATGCTTGTGTTTTTGACGGCACCATCTAGATTATTTATGTATTATTATTCGTTATAAAACTTCTCTAACTTTTCTAGATGTTCAAAACGTGCGTTTGCTTCAGCTTCTGCATCTTTAAAGAGAGCTTTTGCGCGCTTTGGAAAACTGCGAGTAAGGCTGCTATACCGAGCTTCGCCAAGTAAGAACTCTTGATATTTGCCGTTTGGGGCTTTTGAATCAAGACTGAACTTTTTGCCTTCTTCGCCAGCAGGATTATAGCGGAACAAGTTCCAATAACCAGTTTGAACAGCCTTTTTCATCTCTGTCTGGCAATTAACCATACCACCTTTAATAGAATGCATTTCGCATGGGCTGTAAGCAACAATTAAAGATGGACCGTTATAACTTTCGGCCTCTTTAATTGCCTTAATGGTTTGGTTCATATTTGCACCCATTGCCACCTGAGCAACGTATACATAACCATATTGCATTGCGATTTCGCTGAGTGATTTCTTTTTGACTTCTTTACCAGCTGCAGCAAATTGAGCAACCTGTCCAATATTTGAAGCTTTTGAAGACTGCCCACCAGTGTTGGAATAGACTTCTGTATCGAAAACAAAGACGTTAACATCTTGACCACTTGCAAGTACATGGTCTAAGCCGCCGTAGCCAATATCGTATGCCCAACCATCGCCACCTAGAATCCAATAGCTTTTTTTGTTGAGCATTTTTGCATCGTCTAAGATTGCCTGTGCGAGCTTAGCTTTTTCTTTTGATTTAGATTTAAGAACTGGTTTTAGTGCCTGTGCATATTCAGCAGCTGCTTTATCATTTGCTTCACCATCATCAAAAGTTCTTAGCCACTTTTTAGCTGCCTTTTGCAGGTTTGCACCATTTGCAGGCATTTCTAAAAGTTGGTTTGTAAGGTCGACCAAGCGAAGTCTAACTGCTTCATGGCCATACATCATACCAAGACCGTGTTCTGCATTGTCTTCAAATAATGAATTTGACCAGGCAGGCCCGCGTCCTTCGGCATCCTTTGCAAATGGAGATGTAGCAGCGGGACCACCCCAAATGCTCGAACAACCTGTTGCATTGGAGATGAACATGCGATCGCCAAAAAGCTGAGTAAGCAATTTAGCATATGCGGTTTCGGCACAACCGGCGCAGCTTCCACTAAATTCAAGTAGTGGTTTTTTGAACTGAGAACCTTTTACTGTAGCTGTGTCAAATTCTTCCTTGTCTGTAACCTTTGCATTTGCCCAATCAAATGCCTTTTGGGCCTGTTTGCCTTCTTTAAATGGAACCATTTCTAGGCATTTAGAAGGACATTGATTTACACAAACACCACAACCAAGACAGTCATAAGAACTTATTGTGAGAGTATATTTATAGGATTTCTTTGTTTTGCCCTTAGCGTCTGCAACTTGCATATCTGCCGGAGCCGCCTTTGCTTCTTTTGCATCTAGCAAGTATGGACGAATTGCCGCATGTGGACAAACAAGTGAACAATTGTTGCACTGTATACATTTTTCTGCATTCCATTTTGGAACATTAACGGCAACGCCGCGCTTTTCATAAGCAGCTGCTCCTGTTTCAAATTGACCAGTAGCATAATCTTTAAATGCAGAAACCCTAAGATCGTTTCCTTGCATCAAAGAGATTGGTTGCATGACCTCGCCAACCATTTTAACGAGTTTTTCATCACCTTTAAGTGCTCGTTGAGTCTTTTTACCTGTTGCCTTGCCCCAATCTGCAGGAACATCAATCTTTGTAAGAGAATCAGCGCCAATTTCAATTGCCTTGTGATTCATAGCAACAATATCTGCGCCTTTTTTGCTATAAGACTTTGTTGCAGCATCTTTCATGTATTTAATTGCTTTATCGCGTGGCAAAATATTAGCAAGAGCAAAAAATGCACTTTGTAAAATTGTATTTGTGCGTTTGCCCATACCAATTTGAGCGGCAAGATCAATCGCATTAATTGTGTAAAGCTTAATTTTGTTTTCGTAAATAAATTTTTTGCTTGAGGCACTAAGATTCTTTTCAAGTTCACGCATGTTCCACTGGCAGTTAATTAATAGTGTGCCACCCTTCTTCAAGTCTTTAACAATTGGAAAATCTTTGGTAATATATGCTGGATTATGACAAGCAATAAAATCAGCCTTATTAATATAATAAGGGCTCTTGATTGGATTATCACCAAAGCGCAAATGTGAAACAGTTACGCCACCTGTTTTTTTGGAGTCGTATTGGAAATATGCTTGAACATATTTATCTGTATGGTCACCAATAATTTTGATGGAATTTTTGTTGGCACCAACCGTACCATCACCACCGAGACCCCAGAACTTGCACTCAATTGTGCCTTTTGCAGAGGTAATTGGAGCATTTTCAAGATCTGGTAAAGAAAGGCAGCTAAGATCATCATCGATACCAATTGTAAATTCGCGAGCTGGTTTTGCCTTTTTAAGTTCTTTGTAAACAGCAAAAACACTAGCAGGAGGAGTGTCCTTGCTACCAAGACCATAACGTCCACCGATTACTGTAATGCCACTGCGACCAGCTTCAACTAGTGCACTAACAACATCCATATAAAGAGGTTCGCCAATTGAACCGGGTTCTTTTGTGCGATCTAAAACAGCAATCTTTTTGACGCTCTTAGGTAAAACATCTACAAAATGTTTAATTGAGAACGGACGATAAAGGCGAACCTTAACAAGCCCAACCTTTTGACCATGAGCATTAAGATAATCAACGACTTCTTCAGCAACATCACAAATGCTACCCATTGCAACAATAACACGGTCTGCATCCTTTGCACCGTAGTAGTTGAAAAGTTGATAGTTTGTACCAAGTTTTTTGTTAACTTTTTGCATGTAGCCATCAACAACATCTGCGATTTTATCATAATGCAGATTACAGGCTTCGCGATGTTGAAAGAATGTATCATCATTTTCATGGCTCCCGCGCATAGTAGGAGAATTTGGATTAAGTGCGTTATCACGAAACGCTTGGACTGCCTTCATATCGCACATTTGCTTAAGATCGCGATAATCCCAAGCTTGAATCTTTTGAATTTCGTGGGAAGTTCTAAAACCATCGAAAAAGTTTAAGAAAGGAATTTTTGCTTTGATTGCACTAAGGTGAGCAACTGCACCAAGATCCATAACCTCTTGAACATTGCTTTCGGCAAGCATTGCAAAACCTGTTTGACGACATGCCATAACATCACTATGATCGCCAAAAATATTAAGTGCATGCGTGGCCACGCAACGCGCACTTACGTGAAAAACACCAGGTAGTTGCTCTGCAGCAATTTTATACATATTTGGAATCATAAGCAAAAGACCTTGCGATGCGGTGTATGTAGTTGTAAGAGCACCAGTTGCAAGTGAACCGTGAACCGTGCCGGCAGCACCACCCTCGCTTTGCATTTCGACAACTTTAACGGGGCGTCCAAAAATATTTTCTTTACCTGCAGCAGCCCATTGGTCTACGTAATCGGCCATAGGGCTTGATGGAGTAATAGGATAAATACCTGCAACCTCTGTAAATGCATAACTAACATATGCAGCAGCGGTATTTCCATCCATGGTTTTTGTGATTCTTTTCATGATATTCCTCTCGAATTGATCATTGTATATATTTTAGTGCAGAAATTTCAAAAAGTCATAAATGCTATTTTCTTTTAGGTGTAGGGCACTGAGCTGGCACCCACAAGTTAAATAACTAATTTTTGTCCTACACATTTCTGCTATAATAAAACCGTCCATTAAACACTAATAAAATGAAGCAAAAAGCATACGATTTATCACAACATTTTAGCGCAGGCAAAATTTTACGATTTACGGGCCCAGCAATGCTTACAATTCTGGTTGTCTCGATCTACGAGGTCATCGATGGTTTTTATATCTCAAACTTTGTAGGCGAAACGGCCTTTGCCGCCATTAACATAATTTTTCCTTACTTAATGATTCTGGGCACATTTGGTGTAATGCTTGGCTTTGGCGGAAGCGCACTTATAGGCAAATTACGTGGAGAAGGGCGCAAAGATTATGCTAACCGAGTGTTTAGCATGGTCGTGCTTGTTGCATTTTTAATGGGTGTTGCGCTTGCTATTGTTGGGTTTTTTACTATGAAGCCCGTTGCACTTGTTTTGGGTGCCGAAGAAGGCGAAATGGCAGACATCGCAACTCTATTTGGTTGCATTTGTATGATTTCGCTACCTGGTTATATTTTGCAATTTGCATTTAGTGTCCTGTTTTCCACAGCAGGTAAGCCCAGCATGGCCTTGTATATTTCGCTTATAAGCGCTGCGGCGATTATTACACTTGATACTATTTTAGTAGGAACGCTTCATATGGGGATTGTGGGTGCTGGTATTGCAACAATTGTATGCGAATATATCGGCGGCCTTGTTCCTTTTGTTTATTTTTTGCGTAAGAATACTTCACACCTGCGCCTCGTTAAACCGGTTTGGGATATTCGTGCGCTTGGAAAATCCTTTACAAATGGATTAAGCGAATTTACGCTTGAAGTTGCGGACAGCTTAATTGTTATGCTTTACAACTATCAGTTAATGGTTTATTTAGGTGAGGATGGCGTTGCTGCCTTTGGAGTTTTAGAGTATGTGTTCTACCTGTTTGCTTCGGTTTTGATTGGCTATGCAAACGGTATTCAACCACTGCTTAGTTATCAATACGGTGCTCAAAAAGATAAAGAAATTACATACTTGTTTAGTTTTAGTGTTGCATTCAATTTTATTTGTGGTCTGCTTATGTTATTTATCACTCAATTAAGTGCACCGCTGCTTGCAAGCATTTTTGTTAGCTACGACCAGCAACTATACGATTTAACTGTTCACGCATTTCGAATATACACGATTGCATTTTCCTTGATTGGCTTTAACATTTTTGCCTCTGGCTATTTTGCTGCGCTAAACAATGGTATTGCTGCGGCCATTTTGGCATTTGTTAAAACTTTCATTTTTGAAGTGTTGGCTGTATTCTTGTTGCCTATGGCATTTGGAAGCGATGGCATATGGGCATCAATTATTGTTGCCGAGGCCTACGGCGTTATAATGGCTATTTTCTTCTTTGTCTTTTTCAAGAAAAAATACTATTGCAGGTTTGATTTTAGACTGCTAAAGGCAGGGTTTAAATCGCAGAAGCTTTTACAGTAAATAAAATATAGCTCAACGCGAACCCACATAGTCAAAATATGAAATTTTTCTAAACTAAAAATAGTTTAAATTACAGGTCTTTGGCCGTTTTCGTCGAGCGGAATGCTGTCTTGTAAGGCTTTACGCTTTGCATTTTCTTCTTTTTTTTTCGTACGCGCCTGCCTTTTTGTTGCTCTTTTGTCTTTAAAACTTTGCCAGGCTTTTTTTCTTCTTTGCCTTTTTATTTGCCTAACTTTTTCTTTTTGTCGATTATAGATTTCTTCGCTTTCTTGCGCTTCTTGATAACTAACATCCCAAACGAATGCGCAGTCTTGACAGATTGCTTCTTTATAACTGTGATTAACAATTTTTTGTCTTCGAGGTTTAATAACAAACCAAATTAGTGCAAAGAAAGTAAAAAATATCCACTTTATGGGCACCCACCACCAGCCGATCAAAGCCCACCACAAGCAACCATAATTATCGTTTACAAGTTGGCTTTGGTGAACAACTTGAACGCTTACATTTGTTGATTTACATCTAGGACATTGCATACAAGTATTTTACCAGGGAACGTTCTTTAAATTTTTAAAATTAATAAATCAAAAAATTTTTTCTATAGAGACCAAAAATTTACCTTTTATAAAGAAATCAGCATAGTATAGCGATAAAAAAATACTTTAATTTTAAAAGTGCATATTTGCTAAAATTAATATGTAATAGAAAGTACAAAATCACATGTCTTATGTTATCGCATATGATATTGGAACTACCGGCGTAAAAGCCTGTATATTTTCTATTGAATCCCAACTTACACTTATAAACAGTTCTTATGAATCTTACAATTTATATGTTCAAGATAGTGGTGAAGCCGAACAAGATGCAGACGAATGGTGGCAGGCAATTTGCAAAAGCACCAAGGCGCTTATGCAAAACGTTGACATTGCACCAGAACAAATTGATGCTATAAGCTTTTGCTCTCAAATGCAAGGGCTCGTTTTGGTTGACGAAAAATGCAATGCCCTTAGGCGTCCAATGAGCTATATGGATCAACGCGCCACAAAAACCATGGATGCAAACTCAGGCGCAGGTATAAAAATTTCTGGCATTTCTGCAGGCAAACTCGCTAAATGCCTTAGTAACACAATGGCTGCACCCACTAGCGTAAAAGATCCCCTGTGGAAATACCTTTGGGTGAAAGAAAACGAACCAGAAATTTTTGAAAAAACTCACAAATGGCTTGATGTAAAAGAATATCTTATTGCACGTGCAACAGGAAAATGCATAATGACCTGGGACAGTGCCTATGCTACCTTTCTTTATAAAACCAAAGGCGACAACTGGTGTTGGTGTGACACACTCTGTGATTCGTTTGGTGTCAACAAAAATCACCTTGCAGATGTTGTGCCCTGTTGTGCAGAAATCGGCAACTTAAGTGAGCGCGCTGCAACAGAACTTGGCCTTACTACTTCTACAAAAGTTTTTGGTGGTGGTGGAGACGCAACGCTTATTGGCATTGGTGCAGGGTGCACCCAACCCACACAAACTCATATTTATTCTGGCACATCTGGCTGGGTTTCAACTATTTGCGCAGAACAACACGTTGATTTATCTAGCATGATAGCCGCAATCGTTGGAGCCGAAAGTGGCATTTACAACTATTTTGCAGAAATGGAAACCGCAGGCAAATGCTTTGAATGGGTAAAGGACCATCTTGCACTTGATGAAATCAATGTCTATCTAAATAAGCAAACTATTCTTGAAAGCGAAGAAGCAGAATATCTAAGTCTTTATGATTACTTGAGTAATACAATTAAGCAGGTGCCACCAGGTTGCAATGGTCTTATTTTTACGCCTTGGCTTCACGGAAATCGTTGCCCTTTTGAAGATCCAAACGCCGCAGGTATGTTTTTCAACATCAAACTAAACACCGGCAAAACCGAAATGATTCGCGCCGTTCTTGAAGGTATTTGTTTTCATCTTAATTGGATGTTAGAATGCCAAAAGAAAAAAATAAAAGTAAGTGATACAATTCGTTTTGCTGGTGGCGGTGCACTTTCTAGTGAAACATGTCAAATGCTTGCAGATATTACTGGCCACACAATCGAAACCGTAGAACATTCGCAAGATGTGGGCGCATGCGGGGCAGCGATTATCGCAGCAGTCGGCCTTGGCCTTTTTCCTTCGGTTCAAAGCGCTGGGCAAATAATTCCTGCAAAAAAACAATATAAACCAAACCCAAATAATGCAGCAATATATCAAAAAAATTATAAAGTTTACAAGCAACTTTACAAAAACAATAAAAAACTTTTCGAGATTTTAAATGATTAGGAGGAATATGGACATTGCACAAATCAAACAAAGCGTAGTTGACACTGGTCTTAAACTCGTAGAAGAAAAGCTTGTTGCCCGCACCTGGGGAAATGTTAGTGCACGCATAGATGAAACAAGTTTTGCGATCTCGCCAAGTGGCCTTGCATACGAAAAAACAACTGCAGACGACATCGCAATTTACGACTTTGAGACCGAAAAAGCTACAGGTCCACGTAAACCTTCAAGCGAAAAAGGCATTCACGCTTGTGCGTACAAAACGTTTGAAGATGTCAATTTTGTTATCCACACACATCAAGACTATGCCACAGCAATTGGCTTAGGCTCACTTGCTAATTTAGTTTTTGAGGGCAATGAAAGCGAAATTTTAGGACCAATTGAAATTGCAGAATATGGTTTACCTGGAACAAAAACTCTTAAAAAGAATGTAGCAAGTGCATTTGAGAAAGGTGCAAAAGTTGTTTTGATGAAACACCACGGTGCTATCATTTTAGGTAAAAGTGCTGAAGACACCTTAATGAAGGCTAAAATTCTCGAGGCGGTTTGTAAGCGTTCAGTTCTTACAAAAATTAATGAAGCTTTTTCGATATCTATTAGCAAGCCTTCATTTGAAACAACATTAGCAAAAAGCGACAACCTTTTAATTATGGTTAGCAATTGTCTTTTAGATTTTGCAAGTTTAGGTGGTTTTAAAACACAACTCGACGACATGGCTCAAATGCTAGGTTCTTCATTAAATGTTGTAAAAAACGACAACGACAAAATTGCAAAAGCTTTAAAGAACCAAGATGCAGTCTTGGTTAAGGGTTTAGGATGCGTTGTTCATACCGAGGATGAACAGGACACCGACGCATTAGCAATGCTAATTCAAAAAGCTGTGATTTCTAAACAGTACACATTGGCTTGCAATGTAAAAGCAGATTTATCTTTGCTCGATTGCACACTAATGAGAAATATTTATAAGTTAAAATATTCAAAGAAAAAGGCAGGATAATATGGCACAAAATTCAGGAAAAAAAGAAAGTTGGCGTGTAGTTAAATTTGTTTTATTTTCTATTTCGGCCGGCGTAATCGAAATTGCATCTTTTACCTTATTAAATGAGTTGCTCGAATTGCCTTATTGGCCATGCTACCTAACAGCTCTTATACTTTCTGTATTGTGGAATTTTACTCTTAACCGCAGTTTTACATTTAAAGCTGCAAACAACGTTCCTATTGCTATGCTGAAAGTTGCCGCATTTTACTGTGTATTTACACCAGTAACAACTATTGGAGGCGACTATTTAGCCGAAACCGTTGGCTTAAACGAATATGTTGTTTTAGGATTAACCATGGCACTTAACATTACGACAGAATTTCTTTACGACCGATTCTTTGTATTTAGAGATAGCCTTGACACAAACAAACTTGCTAAAAAACAACAGGAAAAAGCCAAGGCACAAATGGCAAAGGCCGAAACAGCAGACGCAAGCACGGCTACAGCAGACGCAAGCACGGCTACAGCAGACGCAAGCGCCGAAACAGCAAATTCTAATGAAACACAAAACGCAGTCGCTAATAAAAGTGATGGTAAAATAAATACAGACAGTAATTCAATTTCTGAAAAGGAGCAATAATGACAGAATATGGAATTTCTAGATGGGATGACCCCGCAGTAATTAACGCACAGTTAAAAAATTTAACAAGTCAAGAAATTTGGGAAGTTAACGATGATTACTACGAAAACACCATTCTTAAATATTTTGACGAAAAATGCAAAAGCTCAAAAGCAATTTATGAAGAAGCTAAAAACTACATTCCTGGTGGTGTTCAGCACAACTTAGCTTTTAATAAACCTTTCCCCATGTGCATGGCAAAGGCCGAAGGTGCCTATCTTTATGATAAAGATGGCAATAAATACATCGATTTTTTGCAGGCAGGCGGACCAACAATTTTAGGAAGCAACTATGAACCAGTTCGCAAAAAAGTTCTAGAATTGCTTGAAGATTGTGGACCTGTTACAGGCTTGCTTCATGAATCTGAGCTCATGATTGCAAAAGAAATTAACAAACACATGCCAAATGTTGAAATGTTTAGAATGCTTGGCAGTGGCACCGAAGCATGCATGGCTTCTTTGCGTATTGCTCGCATTGCCACAGGTCATAAGCGTATTATCAAGATTGGTGGAGCTTATCACGGCTGGTCAGATCAATTGGTTTATGGATTAAAAATTCCAGGATCACGCTGGTTGCTCGAATCTCATGGTATTCCTCGTGCGTGCTTTAAATATACAGATGAGTGTCGTCCAAATGACCTTGAAATGCTTGAAAGAATTCTTAAACTCAACAAACTCAAAGGTGGTACAGCTGGCATTCTTATTGAACCTGTTGGCCCAGAAAGTGGAACTCGTCCTGTTGCTAAAAATTACAACAAAGAAGTTCGCAAACTTTGCGACAAATATGGCGCACTTATGATTTTTGACGAAGTTGTAACTGGCTTTAGAGTTGGTCTTGGAGGCGCGCAAGGTTACTTTGATGTTGTTCCTGACCTAACAATTTTTGGTAAAGTTGTTGCTGGTGGTTATCCAGCTGCAGGTGGCGTTGGCGGTAAGCGCGAATACGCACAACTTATGGCTGCTGGCTTGGCAACTGGCAAACATCGTGCATACGTTGGTGGCACTTTAGCTGCTAATCCTTTATCTTGCGTTGCAGGATGTGCTGCAATTCAAGAAATCGAAAAAACGAACGCTTGTGTTGTTGCGGGTAAAATGGGCGACAGATTATGTGATGGCTTAAAGAAGCTTATTAACGAATACTCATTGCCATTTGTTGCTTACAATCAAGGTTCTATAGTTCACCTTGAGTGCACAGGTGCTATGAGCTTTGATTTTTCATCGATGCTTTTACCAAAATCAGCAATTGGTCTTTTGCGTCACAAAGATATGATGTATGTTCGCAAAGATTCCATGGAACGCATGGGTGCTGCATATATGGCAAATGGCCTTGTTACTTTGGCTGGTTCTCGTCTTTATACTTCTTATGCAGATACACCAGAAATTATTGATGAGGCTCTAAATAGATTTGAAGAGGTCTTTAAGCACGTTGTAAAAACCGACAAGGGCTTACTTTAATTTTAACTACTGCAACACCTGGGGACGGTAACCCAAGTATTGCGTTTTTTGCAACACCTGGGGACGGTAACCCAAGTGTTGGAATATTTTATATAAATGTAGTATAATAACCCTGTTCAATAAAAGATTGGAGGAGAAATGAAAAAATCTGTTTCTGTATGCAAAAAATCTTTTGCTTTGTTTGTTGTTGCTAGTCTCATTTTAGCAATGTGTTGCTCAAGCTTTGCTTTTGCTCAAACTGACAACAAACAAAACACTCTTTCCACTGATATACCAACAAGCTCAAGCACCTTAAACGAAGACCCTTTTGGTCCTGGACCTGAACCAGAACCAGTCCCCGTTGTCCCTCAAGGCCATGTTCAAATCACAGCACAAAATTTTGGTGGCGAATTTGGCACAATGCAATATAAAAAAGAAGGCGCTACTGATTTTATAACAATAAATGCTTCTTCTCTTGATTTAGATTTAACAACCGAAAGTGGTCCTGTCACTATTTATTTAAAGGTTGCGCCAAGCGGTAACAATATAATTAACAAAGAAGCAACAAAAGTTTCTGATGGAAACAATTTTATAGACATTGATTACGAAAAATTAAAAACTGGGGAGTTTAATTTTTCTTGCGATCCAGCTGCAACAAATGGTCAAAGTGCAAGCTTAGCGATTACTAAAACTCGTCAGATCGCTATCACTCTCACAGAGGCAAGCAAACAAATGCTAACCAATCAAATTACACTTATTGCTGGTTATGGAGACAGAAATGATGTTACTGTAAGCACGCCAAACTTAAGCAATACTATTTATGTTGATGAAGGTACAAGCAATAAGCTCGTTTTGTCTTTCGCAATTAAAAACTTAACGTACTTTATTCCAAGTGTTACCGTAAACGGTCAAGTGTATCAAACAACTGATACTGGCATGGTTGACGAAGAAGAAAACATCATCATCTGCGCAACTCTAAATGGAGCAGCTGCTGCTGCTTCTAGTTTTCAAGTTGACCTTAGCATTTTTGCGCAATTAACATGCACATCTTCATCCACAACAATGGAAATCGTTGAAGATGCAACAAAATATGAGCTTATGAAAGATGGCGAAATTGTAAACGAAGGCAACTTTGCTCTTAATGGTGCAGATACAGACGCTGATGCAGCCGTAAACGACGCTTTGGCAACTTACGATTTATCTCTTACAAAAGATGGCGCCGAGGCTCACGAAATCACAGATGGTATCGAAATTCATCTTTTATTAGACAACACGGTTTTTACTGGAGAAGATTATAAAGTTGTTCGCAATCACGATGGTGTGATCGAAGCCCTAGATACAATGTGCGAAGTTGTTCATGATCCAAGCACCGGCCAAGTCAAAGGAGTTGATGTAGGATTTACAACCGATAAATTCTCTAACTATTCAATTGTTGAGGGTGATTGGGAGCTCGCAGAAACCACTGGCACCACAGAGGATGGAGCAACAAACACAGGTGACACATTACCTGTTCTTCCATTAACTGTTTTTGCAAGTCTTGGAATAGTAGGCGCGTGCATTATTGTTAGGAAAGTTTCTAAAGGCTTCTAATTTTCACTAATTGACCTTAACATAAAAACTAAATAAGTTTCTTAATTTAATGGCTGAAGGAATTAAACCTTCAGCCATTTTTTATTTTATAAAATTATAAAAACTTCAAGTTATTAATTCTAAATAATTAATCAAATCAAAACAAATTTTATACAGACCAAATTTTTGGACTCTATTTTTTAAGTATTAGACAATTTTATACTATATAATTAATTAATTCTATTAAAGGAATGTCTAATGAAAAGTGTAGACAAGCACTCACAAATATTAGTTATCGCTTTGTGTTCATTTATTATGCTTGTCGCAGTAGTTTTTATGACTGCATGCAATAACGCAAACTCAACCGCAAGCAAATCAGAAGAAAAAGTTGTTTACGCTTCCAATGAATCAAAGGCAAAAAATGCATCTACGAATGCATCAAAAACCTCAAATCTAAACAAAGAAATATTTGAAACAATTACTAAACCGCAACTTTATGAACGCGAAAGCGGTTGTCTAACGATTGAATCCATAAATTCTCAACAAAAGCTTGAAAAACAACCAGAAGAGAAAATTTATGGCAATGTTCATGTTTATACTTTCAACCCAAAAACAAAAGCAGATAAAGTCTTTATATATTTACATGGAGGGGCCTATGTATATAACGCAGCAGAATGCCATGTTTTGTTTTGTGAAAAACTCGCATCAAAGCATAACGCTAGCGTTATTATGCCACTCTATCCTCTTGCACCACAAAGCCAATACCAGCAATCTTATGATTTGCTTAGTCAAATTTATGACGAGGCACTTGAAAAAAATATGCCGATTTTTATTGCAGGAGATTCGGCAGGCGGAGGCCTTGCAACAGGCTTTATCCTTGATCTAATAGAAAAAAATAAAAAAATGCCCTCTGGACTAATTGCTATTTCACCGTGGCTTGATGTTACAATGTCTAATCCACTAACAAAAGATTACGAAAGCAAAGACAAAATGTTAGATATTTATTCTTTGCAGGAATATGGAAAAATGTGGTCTCCAGTAAACGAGTTAACAAATTACAAGGTAAGCCCAGGTTTTGGAAATGTTACGAACCTTTGCAACACGCTTGTGTCTACTGGAACAGAAGAGTTATTTTATCCTGACATATGTGACTTTTATGAAAAGCTAAAAACAAATAATAATCGCAATATCCTTGTAACAGGAGAAGGTTTGGGACACATTTGGCCTGTAAATAATTCAAGTGTTGAACAAGAAAAATTTTTAGAAATAATGGCTGGCTTTATTAAAGATTGTCTTAAATGATGCAATGCGTGTTATTACGCTTAAGTTTGAGGCTTTCGATTTTTTACAGTTCTTATGAATGCCTCTATTGCAATTAATAAAAATCCACCCCAAATGCAGGCAAACATTACACCGTGTGCAAAAGTAAAAGCTTCACCAAACAAGAATACTCCTAAAATTAAGGAAAGTGTTGGAGACCAATATTGGCAAAAACCAATCCAGCTCATGGGGATTTTGCTTGTTGCTACGGCAAATGTTTGCAGTGGAATCCAAGTAAATAGCCCTGCCAGCACCAAAAGGATTAACAAAACCGCGCCTCCATCTTGCCAAGCCAAAGGCGATACATCTGTAATTGGTGTAAGATTAGCAGCAAGATCAGGAAAAATAAATGCAATACCTATGCCTAAAAGCCCTGCAAGACCTGTAAACCACGACTCAACAAACATGCCTTCGCTTGGCGGATACGCTCCCCATTTCTTAACGGCGCCATAGGCAGCAAATGTTAACGACAAAAAAACTGCAGCAAATGGAAAGTGTCCGTAGTTAAATGAGAAATAGGCAATTCCACCCGCTGCAAGAATCGTTGCAACCACCTGAACGGGACTCAACTTTTCCTTAAAAAACACGAGACCAACAATAATATTTAAAAGAGGGGTTATATAATATCCTAGCGATGCCTCTACCACATTTCCCGAATTTACGGTAATGATATAAGTTGTCCAATTACACGTTATAAGGGCGCCAGAAATTGCAAAAGTAAAAAGCACCCGCTTGTCCTTAAACATATGCCATGCCATCTTTTTAGTTGCAAGACAAAAAATTAAGACAAAAACAAGCCCCCAAAACATACGATTAACCTGAACGAATGCGCTTGGAACTGCCGACAAGGTTTTCCAGAATATGGGTAACGACCCCCAAATTGTATAGGTTGCTATTGCAAATGCGAGTCCTATTTTACGGTCTTTTGTCACGTTACTTTTGCCCAAAACTTATACTTGAATATTTTATCACTGAATGCAACACTTGGGGGCGGTAACCTTAGTGTTGCGTTTTCTGCAACACTTGGGGGCGGTAACCTTAGTGTTGCATTATTTTGCCTGTTGCCTTGTTCCAAGAAAAGGCAACTTAAAATTACTCGTTTCACGACTGCCTTGTGAACGGTTACCTACGTCCTTAGTGTCCCGTAATTAATTGAACAGTTGCCTCAGTCCCTATGTTCAAGTATGATATAATAAATTTCTATCTCATTTTACAAAGGAGTAAAAATGGCAGAACAGTTAATCTACACCGGAAAAACTAAAGATGTCTATAAATTAGACAATGGAAATGTTAAACTTGTTTTTAAAGACGATTGCACCGGCAAAGACGGAAAATTTGATCCCGGAGAAAATAGCGTTGGCCTGCAGATTGAAGGCGTTGGGGATGTTAATCTTCGTATGTCTATTTATTTCTTTGAAAAAATCAACAAGGAAGGAATTCCTACTCACTATATTAGCGCTAATCTCGATGACACAACAATGGAAGTAAAGCCAGCAAAAGTTTTTGGAAATGGTCTTGAGGTAATTTGTCGAACACGCGCTGTTGGCTCCTTTTATCGACGTTATCAAGAGTATTGCACGCCTGGTGACATTTTAGATTTTTATGTAGAAACTACTTTTAAGAATGACGAGTTGGGCGACCCCTTGGTTACAAAAGACGGTCTTATTGCTCTTGATGTTATGACTGCACAACAATATGATTCCATTAAGGAAGAAACTCGAGCAATTACAAAAATCGTTGCAGACGAAATGCAAAATCGTGGCCTTGAGCTTTATGATATTAAATTTGAATTTGGATATGATGAAGATGGCAATGTCATGCTCATTGATGAAATTGCGTCTGGCAACATGCGCGTTTATAAAGATGGCGAATATATTGAGCCAATGACTTTATCTGAACTGTTTTTTGCATAACATAAAAATTGGTACAAAACATACCTGATATTTTTTGTACCAATTGTGACATCAAAGTTATTCTTTGTAAAATTTATTTAACCTGATTTCATCATGAG
>JAKSUU010000040.1 GCA_024408695.1 Coriobacteriales bacterium
TTTTTTGCTTTCTTCTTTTGTTATGACCTGATTTTTTGACATTTGTTTTGGATTTTTATTACATTATTATTTTAATGTAAATAGCCTTTAAATGCAACAAACTTAATCAAAATTTATAGCAGTGCCCTTTGTTGGAATGCTAAACTTATTTAAATCAACACCTTCAAGTTTAAGAAGTTCAACTTTTCTAAACATGGACCCTCCATAACCAGTAAGGCTACCTGATGCACCGACAACCCTGTGACATGGACAAATTATACTTATAGGATTGTGACCAACAGCGCCCCCAACGGCACGAGCAGAAAATGTTTTTTTGCCTTGTTTGTGAGCTATAACTTTTGCAATGTCCGCATATGTACAAGTTTGTCCGTATGGAATTTTTAACATCTCTTTACAAACAGCTTGTCTAAAATCTGTTTGACCAGAAAAATCTAGTTTTGGTAAAAAATTTGGAACATTGCCCGAAAAATAAATGTCTAGCCACTTTTTTGTTTCTTGAAAAATTAGAAGTGAATCATCCAAAATGTCATCTGCAAATGGTTTTAAAAATCTTTGTTTATTAACAAAGAAAAGATGCGTAAGGTTTTCTCCATCACTTTTTAAATAAATGTCTCCAACAAAAGAGTTTTTATAAACACTTAAAAACAATTTTCTATAAAAATAAATTTATAATAATATTATAGACATAAATGGCATTAAGGAAACATTATGAAATATTGCACTGAATGTGGTGCAGAGATTATTGAAGGCAGTGCTTTTTGTATTGAGTGTGGCACAAGTATTGAACCAGACAATATTCCTAATACTCCACTTGGCGCTGGAAATTTTCCCGCCCAACCAAGCGCAATGCCTCCTAATCAAGGAACGCAACCAGGCTTTGTTTACCCAGATCAAACTGCACCTATTCCTAAAGTTAATCAACCAAATTATGTGCCACCCGCACCCGTGCAAGAAATCCCACAAACACAAAGTTCATCTAAAGCAAACGGCACAGCTATTTTGATTGTTTGTATAATCGCCGTTGTGCTTCTTGCAGTTGTTACTGTTTTATTTATTTATCCAGGTGTGCTTTTAGATACAATAAATCCTCAAAACGCTTCAAATACTAATGCTGAATCGTCAAGTTCCTATGCTTCAGATTCTTCAAATGGAAGTTCGAACTCTAGTTCTAATTCGTCCACAAGTTCTTCTAACAACACTAATTCCAATAAATATATGTTTCCAGACACAAACTCTAGATATTACTCAGAAAGCGAACTAGCAAAATATAGTGATTGGGATCTTTATATTGGCAGAAACGAAATTTATGCCCGCCATGGACGTGGATTTAATAAAGATTCATTGCAAAATTATTTTGATTCTCAGTCGTGGTACTCCAAAAAATACTCGCCTTCTGATTTCCCAGATTCAGTATTAAATGAATACGAAAAAGCCAACGCAGAACTTTTTTTAGCTGTTGAAAAAGACAGAGGGTCTTCATACTTACCAAATTATTAAAAATTTAAATGTGTAGCTGGATAACATATGAATAAAAAAAATAAAATTATCCTAATTGTTTCTTTGTGCATATTGGCAATTGCAATCGCCAGTTTTGTGTTAATTGCTATATCGTGTTCAAACAAAAGCTCAGAATCAGCTAAAGATGACACCTACATGGAAGCAACAAAAAGTGAATCGTCAGAAGACGTCTCAACTCAAAGCGCACAAAATGATCGCGCCCAAAAATTAGCGCAACTAGAAAGCCAATTGAATATTCAAAAAGACATTCGAGAAAGTTTTAATCACGGACCAAAACCTGCTCAGTATCAAAAGTATATTGTTTTGCATGATACAGAAGGAGACGGAAACGCAAAAAATGTTATTGATTACTGGGATGGCAATGGAAACCTAGTAGCAGCACACTTTGTAGTTAATAAAGATGGATCTATTTGGCAATGCGTAGAGATGGATAACATTGCACATCATGCAGGCTATGGCAACAAAGGCCACAATGAGTCTTTTGGAATTACTGAAGATGGAAGAGATGACATGAAGGCAACAGTACCAATAGGCTCGTATTGTCCAGACTATGGCATGAATGCCTGGTCTATAGGTATAGAAATGGTCCATGTTGGCAATGGCAATTCTTACCCAGAAGCTCAACTAAATGCCCTAGATTTGCTTATTGAATACATCGACACCTATTATGGCTTTCAAAGCACCATAACAGACCATAAAGCATGGAGGGAAGGAAATTCTGATACTTCTCCCGAATTTGCTACTTACTTGAAAAATTACAAAAGCATAAGAAAACATGCTTAGATTTTATAAAGTTATATAATTACATAATACTTTTTAAAGATAAGTAAAATTACAAAACAACATATAGCAACTCATGCATGCAAAATACTTAAAAACTCTTTTTAAATCATCTAGCAATAAAAGCACAATAGTTGATTTGCTTTTTGTATTTTTTGCTTTTTGCATTGCCTTTTTAATAAGTCCGCTTAGTGCCTTTGCATATGTAGATCCATCAGTTATGACCTACACTATTCAAGCAATAGCTTCTGTTGCTGTTGTATTGGCATCGGTAATGGGGGTAGCATGGCGTCGATTTAAAAAAGCATTGACTGAATCGTTAGAAATAGATTTGAATAAAAGAAAACTATTTGAAATTGAAGTCGAAGAAAAAGACTGCGACCCACTTGGTCAACCAAAAATTATTAGTTCACAAGAGCTTAAAGAGCTCAAAAAAGGAAAACTAGATGAAGAAACTAAAGAAAGTCGAAAAGAAAGATTACGACTTAAATTTCAACTATCTTTCAAGTTGCGTTTTATAGCTTCGTTTATTGTAATGCTATTTTTTACATTATCAATTGCATTTTTCTCGCCTTTATCATTGGTAAGTTCTCAGCAAAATCAGTTTATAATTAAATCGCTTGACCTTATTTTACCTCTGCTTTTTGTTGCTATTATTTTAGCCCTAATTTTTGCACTGATACTTGCGTTAATTAAGGGCAGAGCTTTTTTCATAGTTGCCTCAATTATATTAGGTGTCGCAATTGCATGCGTAGTGCAAAGACTTTGTTTGAATTTTGAATTGCCACCTTTAGACGGACGAGCACTTAATTTGAACGACTTTCAATTTCAAGTCATTTTAAGTATTATTATTTGGCTATTAATCGTCGCCATTTTGCTTCTTGTAGCAAATAAAAAACCAAAGTTTTCAATTATGCTTGGTGGATTATTCGTAAGCGTTTTATTACTGATTCAAATTTTTTCCCTTGCCTTTGCAATTCCTGGTGCAATAGAAGATGCAAACAAGCAAGAAATTACATGCACAGAAGATGGGATGCTCGACGTAAGCTCTCAAAAAAATGTTGTTGTATTGGTTTTTGATCACTACCAATACAAACTTTTTGAGAAAGTCTACAAGCAAAACCCTTCAATTTTAGAAGGTTTTGATGATTTTGATATATACAGCAATGCTACTTGTTTTTACGAATATACACGCTTTGCTTCACCATTTGTGTTAAACTCGGTCAAACCGGGAATGCAAAGTTCAAGAGATGAATTGAGGAATAAAGGAAGTAAATATTCTTATGATCTTAAAAAGGCAGGTTTTAATGTTGGTTTATACACAATGGACTTTTATGGAGGAAAACCCAACTTACAACCCTACACAATAAATCTAAAAAGTGAAAGATTTTCATACAATTTATTAGGTGAACTACCTTATTTTGTTAAGTTAGGTTTATATAGAGATATGCCATGGATCTTAAAACCTATTTTCAATACTGATATAGATTCCACCGTTAATCAAGTTGAGACTAATAATTCCAAAGATAAAGATAGTCTACCTTATAACGGTCGTGATGACATTACCTATCATAAACTAATGAATCATGAAATGAAAATTAATGATCGCGACTCTAAGGGCAGTTATAGATACTATCACTTCACCGGCACACAC
Organism: Coriobacteriales bacterium; assembly: GCA_024408695.1. Lineage (GTDB taxonomy): Bacteria > Actinomycetota > Coriobacteriia > Coriobacteriales > QAMH01 > JAKSUU01. The sequence continues at coordinate 3,953 of JAKSUU010000040.1, forward strand.
CAACCTACAGAATTCAAGGAAGACTTTACCATTGATCCAGATAATGCAACCGAAGTAAGTGAAGCACTTTCTTGTATGAATATGGCGCGTGCATACTTTAATGAACTTAAACGACTTAACGTTTATGATAATACAATGATAATAATGACTGCAGATCACGGTGAAGGTCTATGTAATAATTATTTGGTTGCACCTTGTACTCCAATATTTTTTGTTAAACAGTTCAACACAACAAAAGAGCATAGACCAGCAAAATTCGTTGAATTACCAACTGGACATCACGACATGCACATTTCAATTATAGATGCAGTTGGTGCAGATACAAGTTCTTACAGCGGGCATATATTAAAGAATTTAACTCTAAACACCGAACCCAGATATTTTTATAAAACCCACAATAAATATGAATGCTATTTAGAAGAGCATGATGATTACATGATGGAATATGTAAATTATGATGGTAAAGATTGCCAAGTTTATGAAAATTGGGAGAAAACTGGTAAAACCTATCCAATCATCATGCCTTATTAAATTGCAAATTATTTAAAAATAAGCGCCCTGTAAAAAGATATAATATTAAAAGGGTTTAGGAGGACAAAATGAAGGTTATTATTCAAAAAGATTATGATTTGATGTGTCAATGGGCAAGCGAACACATCATTAATGCTATAAATGAATATGAAGCTGGTGAAACTGCTGCCACGCGCCCTTTTGTACTAGGTCTTCCAACTGGCTCTTCCCCACTAGGCGTGTATGAGCGTTTAATTAAAGCTTGTGCGGGTGGTCGCGTTAGTTTTAAAAATGTAATTACTTTTAACATGGATGAATATGTAGACTTGCCAAAGGACCATCCAGAAAGTTATTGGTCTTTTATGCACACGAATTTCTTTGACCATATTGATATCGACCCTGCAAATATAAATATTTTAGATGGTAATGCAGCGGACTTGCAAGCAGAATGCGATGAATATGAAGCACGCATTACAGCAGCTGGTGGCATTGATTTATTTTTAGGTGGCGCAGGTGAAGATGGTCATATTGCATTTAATGAACCTTTTACTTCCCTTGCTAGCCGCACGGGTTTACGCACATTAACCAGTGATACACGCGCTGTTAACGCACGCTTTTTTGATGATGACCCAACACTTGTTCCAGCCCAGGCTCTTAGCGTTGGTGTAGGAACTGTTTGCGATGCTCGTGAAGTTGTAATCCTAATTAGCGGACGTAAAAAAGCTCGCGCCTTGCGAGATTGCGTAGAAGGTGGAGTAAACCAAATGTGTACTTTATCTGCGCTAAATATGCACAATAATGCAACTATTGCATGTGATGAAGATGCATGCGCACAGCTTAAGGTCGAAAGCTATAAATACTTTAAAGATGTTTACGCTAATGAAATTCTACAATAATTAACAAAGGGTTTTTCAGAAATCACCTTTTAAAATGCAAATATGCAAATCTTCTTCTTCTTAAATTAGAATAATAATATGTATAAAACGAAATATAAACAAAGTAGCAAAAACTACATATTAAAAGAATATGGCTTTGATGCCAGCATGCTTTTGATCGCACTCGTTGTAGCAGCTCTTATAAACCCGTTAAGCGCTTATGCCTATATCGATCCTTCTGTAATGACCTACACCATCCAGGCTTTAGCAAGTGTAGCTATTGTTATGGCCTCGGTATTTGGCGTTGCCTGGAGACGAATTAAACGTGCATTAGCAAAATCCTTAGAAATAGATGAATATAGAAATAAAAGTTTTGATTCCAAAGTTCAACAAGGCTCATACTCACTAGAAACTCAGGCTACACTTTACGAAAACAAAGATAACAAAGACCAACAAGACAACAAAACAAAATCTAAGGAAAAATTTAAGCTAAGTTTTGCAAAAAGATTTATATTTGCTTTTGCTACAACTTTTTTTGTTTGTGTATCTGTGTTATTCTTTTCATCAATAACTATTGTTATGGCGCAACAAAATGAGTTTATTGCTTATTCAATAGATATTATGTTGCCATTTTTTTTGGTTTCACTTGGTCTTGCCCTTGTAGGGGCTTTGGTATTATCAATATTTAGAGGAAGAATTTTTTATCTCTTATGCGGGCTTATTTTAGCGGCTGGAATCGCATGTGTAATCCAAAGATACGCCCTAAACATAAATATGCCTCCATTAAACGGTGAAATATTAGATTTAAAAGACTTTATATTTCAGGTTATTTTATCAACGACAATATGGCTTATTATATTTGCCGTAATTACTTATATTGCACTAAAAAAACCAAAATTTCTTCAATTTGTAGGTGCGTTTAGTATTTCTGTTTTACTTCTTATTCAAATTTTTTCATTAGCTTTTGCACTGCCAGAGGCGATTTCAAATAATACTCGCAAAGACTATATTGCATGCACTCAAAACGGAATGCTCGAACTCAGCCCTAAACAAAATGTTGTTGTGCTCATTTTAGATACAATTTCTACCGATTTATTCGATGAAGTTTACTCCCAAGACAAAAGCTTTGTTGAAGATTTTGATGAATTTACAATTTACAACAACACTACTTGCTATTTTGAATATACCAGATACGCTTCTCCATTTTTGCTAACATCATTAACACCACGCGATACTACATCTACGAATCAAATGTGGACAGATGGAACAAAATTTGTTCGCGACATTAATTCTGCAGGTTTTGACGTAGGCTTGTATACACTTGATTTTTTTGCTTCAAAGTCTTATTTCAAACCATATGTAAAAAATTTAGAAGAATCAGAATTTCAATATACTTATGACAGATTTATTCCGAGTTTGGCTAAACTTGCTGCATTTAGAGATGCTCCGTGGCTCTTGAAGCCAATGCTTGTTACTGATGCTGAACGTGTAAACGACAAAACTGCTCCTCAATATACAAGCGAAGAAAAATACTACACCGGAAACGATGCGCAACTATATCAAGAACTTGTTAGCCAAAATATGACTCTTAAAGATGATTCACAAAATGGATCGTTTAGGTATTATCACTTAAGTGGCGTTCACCCTCCGATTACTTACTTAGAAGATTTTAGCGAAGATGAAACAAAAGCAACAGAAATTACTGAGTTTAAAGCTAATATGAATCTTGTAAAAGCTTATATCAATGAACTTAAACGCCTTGGCGTTTATGACAACACCATGATCATTGTTACTGCAGACCACGGGGTGGGGGAAACATCTACAAATACTTTGGATCATCCTTCATTCCCAATTTTCTTTGTTAAAAATTACAACACTAGTGGAGTTCACGAAAAAGTAAAGTTTTCTAATATTGCAACAGGACACCAAGACTATCATGTTTCGGTTATTGATGCAGTTGGCGCTGATACAAGTTCATACCAAGGCACTGTTCTTCGTACTTTAATTGAAAATACGAATCCACGATATTTCTACAAAATTCACAATCCTTATAAAGATGGTAAATTTGTAAACGAAGACTACTTTACAGAATATGTTGTTAAAGATGGAAAAGACAGCCGAGTTCTTGAAAATTGGGAAGAAACAGGAAGCACATACCCTATTGTATATGGTTGGTAAAACATGAAGAAGAAATCAAAAATCAAAGTAAGCGTAATTGTTCCTGTTTATAATTCTGAACAATATGTAAAAAAAACGCTTTTAAGTATTTTAAAACAAGACTTTAAAGACTTTGAAGTGCTTGCAATTGATGATGGATCATCCGACAAATCCGGCAAAATTTGCGATAAACTTTCAAAAAAATATAAGAATCTGCGCGTTTATCACACAAAAAATCACGGAGTTTGCCATGCAAGAAATATTGGTATCAAAAAAGCAAGGGGCGAATATATTGCATTTTGCGACAATGATGATGAGTTTTTGCCAGATCTTTTAAAAGAAGTTTACATGGCAAGCAAGCTTGATAAGCAAAAGGCGCGCTACAACGAATCGCAAAGGGCAAGCAAACACAAATCGCAAAAGG
>JAKSUU010000041.1 GCA_024408695.1 Coriobacteriales bacterium
CAATATTGTCTTTACCTTTTAAAGTCTTGGTAGTTGGTTGCGAGTACTTGGTTGGGTTATTGGTAGCATCGCCATCTTTATCTTTTAAAGTATCGGAAAAGGGTTGTGAGTATTCTTTCGTGCGACTGACAGTTTCGTCAATTTTATTTTTCGAGTCTTCGGTTTTGGGTTTTAATATTTTTTTTATTTGACTCCCACAGGAAAAAATTACATCATCTACTGTTATTGCATTTTTGATAAGATGATTAGAAATTCTATTTGCAGCGCTTGTGTAAAAGTGATTACCTGCAAAAAAATGGCGTGTATTTAAGGTATTTATTATTGCTCCATCAAACATCAATGCGCATTTTTGGGCATATTGAGCGCAAAATTCAATGTCATGGCTAACCATAACAATTGTTTTGCCCTCTTTTTGTAATTGTTTAATGATATCTGCAAATTCTATTTTAAAAATTACATCAAGCCCTTTTGTTGGTTCGTCTAAAAGTATAATGTCTGGGTTTGTTAGTAATATTTTTGCAAGAGATAGACGTTGTTGTTCTCCTCCAGATAGGTCATAAGGATGTCTATCCAGGAAAGCATTTAGATGACAGACATCACAAACATTTTGTATTTTGTTTTCAATTGTATTATTTTCTAGTTTTGAGTTATAAAATACGTCTTCTAAATCATCATAAACGCTAGATTTTGTAAACAATGTTTTAGGATCTTGTGGCATGAGTGCAATTTTTTTGTCGCTTTTTGTATTGCCTTTGTATGGTTTTAGTAATCCACAAATAATTTTGAGCATTGTACTTTTGCCAGTTCCATTGCCTCCCAAAACAGCAAGAAAATCTTTCTCATATAGTTTTAAAGAAAAGGATTTTAATATGTCTGGTTCAGTTTTATCGTATCTAAACCAAATATCTTTTGCCTCAAGTACAATATTTTTGGAAGTTGAATCATCATTTTTGACAGGGATTTCTTTTAGCTTATGATTTGAGCTATATTCGTTTAACCATGTTCTGCCTTCTTTAACTGTTAGTGGGCTGTTTTCAGCATAATTATTATCGTCTAATGCACTTTGTGTTTTATGGTTTAAATTCGTTGAGCTGCCGCTACACTTTGAAACGGAATTACCTTTTACTTTTTGACAAGCGCTCCAAATACGTGTGGCTGCTGGCATTGCTAAAAACATAGAGTGTTCATTATTTTGCAATAATTGACCTACTTTATATGGACTACCTTGATATAAAACGCAAGCTTTTTCTAAAACTACCATCTTGTTTGCCAGTGGCAAAACATCTTCTAGGCGATGTTCAGTGAGAATAATAGTTGTTGCTAATTCACGGTTAATTCTTACAAGCATATTTAAAAAATCATTAGCTGCAATTGGATCTAGCATGCTTGTTGGTTCGTCAAGTATCAAAAGCTGGGGGTTCAAAGTCATAACAGAAGCTAAGTTTAAAAGTTGCTTTTGACCGCCCGACAGCTCCTTGATATCTTTGTAAAACCAATTTTGTATACCAAAAAAACTTGCCATTTCAGCCACTCTTTGTTTAATTGTTGCATTGTCATAAGATAGGCTTTCTAACCCAAAAGCAAGTTCGTGCCATACTTTATCTGTAACTATTTGACTTTCGGGGTCTTGCTGTACAAAGGCAATTTTTTCTGTTTGTTCACGCAAGTTTAAATCACTTAATGGCTTATTATTAAAAAATATTTTACCTCTATAATCTCCAGATGGTCTTAAGCTTGGTTTAAGATGCCGAAGTAATGTTGTTTTGCCACAACCTGAGCTTCCACATATTACTACAAAATCTCCTGCACATACATCCAAATTTAGCTGATTTAATACATAAGTTTCGCTTTGTGGATATGAAAAGCAAAGATCTTTAATTCTTAACAAAACATCAGTATTTGCATTTTCTATTTGCATTTTGAATTTGATTCCCTAGCTTAATTCCCATTTTTGCTGATAATTATTAACTTTAGAATCTTTGATATTCGAAATTCTAATCTTCCATATTATCTTGTAAAAAACATTTATAAGTAAAGGACTTATGCAAATAATAAAATATATTAAATAAGTGAAAAGTGTCGAAAAATTAATCTTGAGTTCTTGAAGGAGCGGATAATATTCGTAAGCAAAATCTCCGCATATCCATGCTCTGATAATGACTAGAGCTGCAAATATAATCCAAATAAGCATAAGTGTATCATCACGATTAAATTTATATATAGAAAAAGAAGTTCTATTTTTTAGACCATAACCTCTGCATTTCATGCTGTCTGCAGTATCTATAGCATTTTCCATAGACCAGCTAATTATTATGGATAATATTTTGCTTGTATTGTGAACGCGTTGTTTGGTTTTACCCTGTGATACATTGCACCCTATGCCTTTTTGAGCTTGGCTTACAGAACGAAGTTTTGTAGTAAATAAAGGAATAAATCTAAGTGCAGAACTAAGAATTAAAGAACCTGAAGGAATGATTTTGCCAAACAAGTAAATAAATTTTTCAGAGCTGATTATGGCACTAAAACACGCGAACCATTGAATTACAGCTACCAGCATAGCACCAGATGCAATGCCAAAAACTACTGATTCAAGCATCATGCAATCTCCCCATGGAAGCACGCAAATTTCAGTTTCGCCTTCGTGAGTAAATAGGGAGTTAACCAAAATTACCAATATTAAAATTGGCAGCATATAGAGTATGCTAAATTTTAATCCTTTTAAGCCCTTTAAATAAATATGGTATGCGATTGAACATACAAGAGATATTGTAATAATTATTGGATGCATAACGCACATTGTTATAGAAATGACTAAGGCAAAAAATAAAAAATTTATCACGGGATGAAATAGATCAAATCTATCTTCTTGCTTTAAGTGTGAATTTTCATATATTTCCATTTATATCATTCCATTAAGTTTATTGGCAAAGTTAAGTGATTTAGGCAAATTGTTTAATCATTTATTTTTTTTGCACCTATTGCCATAGCCAAGTCTTTCGCTTGATCAGTTTGTTGTTTTTTATTGAGTTTATTTCTAATTCGGCATACAGAAACTCGATGCATTCCCAAAAAAGCTGCAAGCACCGAATCACTTACATGCTTGTTTTTTAGCTCTGATAAATTGGATAATTGCTTGTCAATTTGTTCAAGTCTATTTTCTGTAGAATCTAAAACGGCATATTTATAATTTTGTAAAGTAAGTGTATATAGGTCACAATAGTATTTGTTAAGTTGCCATGACAAATCCGGATTGTCCTTAATCGCTTTATTAAACGGCTTTGACTCTATTCTAATTAAACTCACGCTTGTAAGACATCTAAACGAAATCATAGTGTCTTCGCACATGGAATGTATCATATCACCCTGGCGTAGTATATTACTAGCGAGTTCTCCTTGTGAATCGTTTAATTGTACAGTGGTAAATAGTACACCTTTTTCGACAAACCATGTATATGTATTGAGGCCACACGAAAGAGCGCATAGTTGATCTTCTTTAAATTTTAGTTCATCATATTCTAAGTTTTGCTTAACCCAATTATAAAAGCTTAAGTCTTTTGATTGCCCTAAAGGTTCACCCATATACACCCCTTAGATTTATCTACTATTTTTTGCCTGTAAATTTCAGCCATTTGTATTATAATAATTATTTCAATATTTTGAAATTTTTGTATATAAAAATTGTAACAAATGTTACAATATTCATGTTATTTAGTTAATATAGATTGGAGCTTATTAGTGTTGAGATTAAATAAGAGGGTAATTAATCGCGGAATTGCCTTTACTCTTTCGGCTTTTCTAATAACGTTTTGTTGCCCTTTGAATTTGTTTGCAGCATCTTCAAATGCAAACATTGATGATAAAGATATTGCTATGCACAGTTTAAGTGCACACAATGAATACACCGAAAACAATGAAGTCCCTAACAAAAGAATAGATAATCCTGCGGTTTTGGACTCTATAGACTATTCTACCGATTTTACTGTAAAAATTAATGGAAGCGAAATTACAAATATTACACGCACTGAGGATGGTTATACGGCTACGGAATATGATTCAAGCTATAATCCAACACCTAAGCTTGTTGATAAGTTTTCATTTGAAGTTGATAATGCAACTTCTCCAATTGATATTACTTTTGGCTTGGACAGATTGGCATATTTATATGATGACGCAGGCGGGTATTTAGCTTCTTGTGGTGCAAATAATGTAGATGGTTCTTACGCAAACAATGGTCAGACAGGAGAGCAGGCAGCAAAAGTAAAATTAGTTTCGGGCAAATCTCCATTATATGTTTGGGTTCAGACTCCTTATGATGATAGTTGGTCTTCAAGCGTGCTTTATGTATTTTGCATCACGGTTAAATCAGGTAGTAAAACCACTCCTGTTCCTTTAGACGATTTAACTAAAGAAAAGTGCCAACAGCTCCATTCAAATATCATAAATTCTTTTGCAGGCACCAGTGATGAATGGAAAGTAGTCTCTCTGTGTGCAGGTAAAAATGGAATACTTGTTGATCGTGAATCATTAGTTGAAAATGCGTATTCTACTTTAGAAGACTATGGCAATACTGATTTGCAGCGCTTTGCAGTTGCTCTTAATGCTGCAGGCTTGCCTGAGCATGCGCAAACACTTATTGATACTTTATTTTGTGATTCAACATGTTTTACCGGGGTAAATGCATGCGCATTTGCATTAATTGCGTTAGACTGCGGTGACTACAATTTACCTAGTGATTCATTGTATACAAGAGATACTCTCATCGATAAAATTGCTGATAGTGCAAATGTTGTTGATGGCGGTTTTGGATGGGCAGATGGTCAGCCTTCTGATGCCGATAGTACTGCTATCGTATTAAGTGCATTGGCTCAATACAAAAGCCAAACCGGAGCAGATAGTGTTATTTCTAATGCTTTGGCATACTTAAAAACTAAACAGGATTCGCAAGGAAATTTTGATAGTGGATGGGGTGCAAGCGCGGAAAGCAATTCTGCCGTTGTAAACGCCTTATGTGCTTTGGGAATCGATCCAAATGCATCATTTGATCCAACTTCATTTTCCCTTACCTCAATGAGCTCCTTGGATTCTGCAACCTTTGATTCTGATACACCATCGCCCTATGCTGCGTTGCTTAGTTTTGCTTCAAGCGACTTAATGGGATTTACGTATAGCGGTACACTTAATGACATGAGCACGACTCAAGGTTATATGGGGATGACTTCCTATAATGGTTTTGTTGCAGGTGGTGGTGCTCCATATAATGTTTATTTTCAAAGCGAATCGACACAAAGCGAAATTTCAGAAGATGTAGTAGACAATGAAGATGATATTGCTGGAGCTTCATCTGATACGGGTGATAACCTTTTTGTTTTTATTGTTCCTGTTTTTGCTGCAATTTTGTTTTCTACTAAATTTTTGCTTAGTGTCAAAAAGTAAAATTATGTTGCGTTTTACTCATTGTAATAAAAATATTCTTAGGTGTTTAAAAGCAGCATTGCTCGTTATTTTGCTGTGCTTGTGTTGCTGTTTTATTTTTGGATGCGATAGTAAGGAAACACAATCGCAAAATGATGTGCAAGAAGAGCAAATCCAACAAGAAGAAAGTCAAGAGGAAAAAGCTAGTGCACAAGAGCAAGAAAATGATAATGAGCAAGTAGAGCAAGACCGTGAATCTAACTCACCAAGTAAGGATACAAAAGAGGCTAAAGAAGCAGAGCCAAGCCATCAAAAGTCAACAAAAATCAAGGTTGCAATTACTATAGATGCAAGCGCTGGTGGAGGTTCCTCATCTTCATATAATGTAGAATTAGAGCCAAATTCAAACGTGTATGAAGCGTTAAAAGCAACAGGTGTAAAAGTGAGTGGGAACTCCAGTTATGTTAGAGGCATAAATGGATTAAAAGAATTTGATAAGGGATCTACAAGCGGTTGGATTTATGAGGTTAATGGATCTAAACCAAATGTGGGCTGTAATGCTTATAAATTATCTAGTGGCGATAAAGTAATTTGGAGATATGTAATCTAGCAACTCTTATACCTTGGATCAAAGGTGTCCTCATTGTGTTAAAATAAATTAAGCACATGTATGCAGGAGAACTATCTTCATGTTTAACACAAAAAAATATTTAGATTTTAAGTCGCACTGCAGTTATTGTAATGGATGCAGGGATGCTTGTCCTTCTCTCAGCGAGTGCGGATTGTCGCTTGGGCAAATCGCAACCGCAATGTATGATGCTACAAAGTCGGGCGATTTTGAAGAGGCACAAGCAAACTTAATGGTTAATGAAACACTTGTAAAAGCTACTCGCCAGTGCTTTTTGTGTGGAACTTGCACGAACAATTGCTTTGCAAAAAACGATGTGTATTCTTTAATGTATGCTATTCGCGAGGATTTGCAAAACTTACAAATTATTGATAGAGCTGCTTGGTCAAGCGTTCAGGTTGATAATCAATGGCATATTTTTAGTGCTTATAAGGCAATTTATCAAATTTTTTATAATGATTTAATTAAACATATTGGTGAAGATGGGGCATATAATGGAGAAAAATTTGATGTCGCATTTTTTCCAGGATGTTCCCTTAGTGCTTACGCGCCAGAGCTCACGCGAGAAATTTTTGACACCTTAACTGACATTAATCCTAAAACAACTTTTATAGATAAATGTTGCGGGTCGCCCTTAAAGAGTGCAGGATTTTTGGATCGCGCAAAAACACTCATGGACGGAATAGTTGAAGATGTAAAAAATACGCAAGCAAAAACTGTTTTATGTTCTTGCCCTGGTTGCATGAATGCAATCCGAACCGCTCTTAAGGATGCCGGTTTTGCAGATGTAAAAGTAATCACGCTTGCTCAATATTTGAACGAAAATAATTTTGCTCCAAAAAAGGATATCGATTTAAGTAATATCAAATTATCAAAATCTTGCCAGGATTTAGATGGCCAATACATTGAAGATGTTGCCTTGTTGCTAGGCCTCGACTTAAGCCAAAGTGAAGCAATTTATGGCTGTTGCGGAGCCGGAGGTGCAGTTAGTGCATTTAACCAAGTGCGCCAAGGAAATCAAATTGCGCAAAAATTAAACCAGGCGCAAGATGGACAAACGGTTGTTAGTTTTTGCCCAACTTGCACTTATACATTTTGTTACGATTTAATGCAAAATCCACGAAACATTACATCTAAAAACTACCTCGAATTAATTTTTGAAAATCAGATAGATTGGGAAATAGTATTCGCTCAACTTGGAAATATGTGGAGTGGTGAATATGCAGCCTGGCTTGTACAAGAATTGTCGTAGCTAATTAGTGCTGGGGCAGGCTTTGCTGGGCGCTTGTTCGTCGCAGTTGTCTTAATTTGTTGTATCGGTGTTAATCTGACGCTGGGGTAGGCGCAGCGAACATCTGCAGAAATACTCAAAATTATTATATTTATATATTTCGAAGCCGTGAGCGAAGCCTGCCCCAGCGGTAGATTTAGAATGCTTTAATCAGCAAATTGGTTTGATATCTTATTATATAATGTCGCGGCGTAGTCATATGCGGCGCTTCCGTGATTAGAATTATCTGACACAACATTAAAGCCAACTAGCTTTCCATCAATATATTTACACGCGCTTAATCCCCAGCTAAATTGCGATATTTCACAGGTATCATTATCTGCAAAATTTATGTTTCCGGCGGTTATTAGCAATACATTTTGTATCGTGATTAAGTTGTATGGGATAACGTCAGGACATTTTTGAAGCTTTTGATTTGTGTCGCTTAGCTCAGCAGCAATATTGGTCCCAGCGATTTTCCCTTGTAATGCAGCCGTTTTATAAAGTCCATATTTTTGGACAGTATTTTCGAG
>JAKSUU010000042.1 GCA_024408695.1 Coriobacteriales bacterium
GGCATGCATCGACATTTGCCACTTCCACCTTTGCTCCTGGATATTTTACAACAGTGGAAAAAAGCGCAAGGCGAAGAACGCCCATATATATGTTCTATGAATTGTCGGCATCGTAACCCCCAGCGCTTATATCAATGGTACAAAGAAAACCGTGAGACTTACGGCTTAAGCGATTATTCGCTCCACGAATTGCGCCATACAAACCTTACATATATGGCTCGCCTTATGAGCCAATGGGACTTGATGCAGTGGGCGGGATGGACCGATATTTCAGTCGCAAAAACTTATATTCATAGCGACCGAGAAGCTTTAATTTCTGGAGCGCAAAATCTGCTGGATTCTGTGAGTGGGCCCACGGGTGCGAACCCCCCTTTTACAAATTCGCAGGTCAAACCACAAAAAATGGTGGGCCGTAAGGGGTTCGAACCCTTGACCTTGGGATTAAGAGTCCCCTGCTCTGCCAGCTGAGCTAACGGCCCATTAAGAGTTGCGTTTCTGTAATCGCACTTTTGCAAAGTAAATACACAGTTAGTATCCGAATCCGCACGCTACGTTTTAATATTTCTCCTACGCTTTTGCGTACATCCAGGTCACTGGGGTGGGTGAGGGGACTTGAACCCCCGGCCTCCAGAGCCACAATCTGGCGCGCTAGCCAATTGCGCCACACCCACCATAAAAATATTTATCGCAATACTCGCAATTATTACGGTAAAAAACGCAAAAATAAGTATATCGTAAAAATAAATATCAAGCAAAAAAATCTAAGGTATCTGATTCCGCAATTTTTCAACATTCGCCCTTCGCATTTTTCATCATTCGCCCTTCGCATTTTTCATCATTCGCCCTTCGCTTTTTTTAGCCAATCATCCTTTTTATTTATTTAGCATTTGTCATTAGCGTTTTTTACCAATCAGATTTCGCAAATCTTAAATTTTGAACAAAAAATATTTTTAAAAAAATAATTCAATAGGTTTAAGATAATTATTGTAAAAAAGAAAACTAAATAATCATGAATGAAAAATCATTTGTTGTTTGCAATGAACTTTGTAATCATCTGCCCACAGGCAAGGTGTTTACGAATGTTAGTTTTACTGCACAAAAAGGGCAGGTAGTTGCTTTATTTGGCTCCCAAGGTTCTGGAAAAACAGCCTTGTTGTTATCTATTAGCGGAAGAATGCATACAAGTTCTGGTTCTGCACTTGTGAACAATTATAATTTACGTACTCAGGCTGGAAATATCCGCAAGATTTCTGCGTTATCAATAATAAAGGGGCTAAACGACGTTCAACCTTTCTTAAAAGTAAGAAAACTAATTAGTGCAGAGCTTACTCTTAATGGTAAAAAGAGTTCAAAAAAACATGTTCAAAATTTCTTAAAAGAATATGATTTTGAACAATTTGCAAATACAAAAAATTCTCAGCTAGATGCATATAATAAATGCATTTTTGGAATTATATTAGCTATGTGTGCTCAACCGCAGCTTTTATGCGTCGATGACATTCAAAGCGATTTAACTCAATATGAGAGCAAAAAAATCGTTGCATTTTTACGTCAAATTGCGAAAAAAAATAATACTTGTGTTCTTGTTACTTCTAGCGAATATGAAATTGCAACTCAAGCCAACGCACTAATATTGTTAGATCAAAAATCTGCAAATCAAAGGCTAGCAATGTTAAAAGAAAATACTCGTTTTGAGCACGCTGAGGTTGTTGGCTACGGAAATGATGCAAGGGAGGTGCTTTGTAATGACTAATCCATTTCTTGGAATAAAGTTTGCATCTCTAGAAATGCAAAACTTTAGAGCCGGCAAAATGATGCTTTTAGCCGTTGCTTTTATTGCATTAATTCCGTTAATTTATGGTGGTATGTTTTTGCTTGCTTTTTTAGACCCTTATAATAATTTGGTTAATGTTCCAGCTGCAGTTGTTTGCGAAGACCAAGGGGCAATCATAGATGGTGAACAGCAAAATTTGGGCCAAGAGCTATGCGATTCGCTTATAGAAAACAACAATACAAGAATAGAAGGTCAAGCAAGTGGCTACGATTGGAAATTTGTCGATCGAAAAACGGCCGATGCTGGTTTGCAAGATGCAACATATTACATGGAACTTATCATTCCTAAAGACTTTTCCAAAAACATTACCACTGCAGACAGTGACAATCCTAAAAAATCTGAGCTACAGGTATTTTTTAATCCTTCAACAAATTTAATTGCAACAACTGTTGGCCAATCTATGGTTACAAAAATTCGCGCAGAACTTGATACAAAAATTTCTGAACAATATTTTGATAATGTGTTTTTAAAAATCAGTGATGCAGCAGATGGATTACAAGATGCTGTTGATGGAGCCAATGCAATCAGCGTTGGTGCATCTAGTGCAAAAGAGGGCTCGGGTGCTTTGTCTAGCGGTTTAAATGATGCCTATCTTGGTTCGCAAACTATTACGTATAATTTAGGTTCTTTACAAAAAGGTGCAGAAAAAATAGCAAGTGGAGTCGGTTTGCTTGGTTCTTCTTTGGGGCAGCTTAAATCGGGTATAGATGAAGCTCAGCAATCAAGTTCTTCTTTAGCCACTGCTCTTGGTGGCATAGCAAATTGTTTGCAAGCATATGCAGAAACTGGTGACAATGCATATTTAATTCAAGCTAAAAATTTAGCAAATGCGGTAAAACTTGCTCAACCAGAAATAGGAAATGATTTATTTACTTATATTGATGAGCTCATTAGCAACTTAAATTTATATGCACAAAAGGCGATTGCTGTAAACAACGCGCAGGCAACAATGGATGATAAAGAAAACGCAATGTCTATTGCAGCAACTGCTTTAACAGCATCTGCTTGGAGTGTACAAACTCCGCTGTCTGATTTAGGGACGTACGCGAGTAACACCAATACAAATCTTAGTAATTATAACATAAACCCAACAGATGCCAATTTGGCAACGCTTTTAGGAGGGATCCCTTATCTGCTGACAGCCGCCGGCACTCTTTGTTCTGCAACTGATCCAAGTTCGGTTGTTAGTTTGCTGAATAATTTAAATATATTTACAGGCACATTAAGTGAATATAAAAATGCTGCAGGTGATTATTCAACTGCAGCTTTAGAAATGGCAAATGCTGGTGCGCAGGCTTCAAAGTCTCAAGGTTTATGCATAGGCTATCTTACAGGACTTGCAAATATGAGCACTGTTACTTCTGGGTCTGTTACTACCATTTCAGATGCTGTTTCAAAGCTCTACGATGCTACATCTTCAGATTTGCTTAGTGGGGCTACACAGCTTTCCGATGGAGCAAAACAGTTGGAAGAAGGAAGTGCTAGTTTGACTGATGGACTAGATAGTGCTGCTAGTGGGTCAGTCCAATTAGATGAAGGTTTGGGTGCATTAGATGAAGGAAGCTCTGAGCTAGCAAGTGGTATTACCGATGGCCAGCAAACAATGAAAGATTCAGTTAAAAATAGTGCTTCTATGTCGCAGATGATGTCTGATCCAGTTTCTGCAAATGGTGAAAATCAAACAGGTGAAACAATAACAAATGTTAAAAATTATGGCACGGGTTTTGCTCCATATTTTATTGGTTTAAGTTTATGGGTTGGTGCCCTAATGATTAGCTTTTTGATTTCTTCATTAAACAGAAGAATCTTGATGTCAAAGTCATCAGCAGTTACTGCTGTTGTAGCAAGCTACATCCCGATGCTTATTATAAATGCTATTCAAGCCCTATTTTTGCTGCTTTTTGTTCAGTTTATATTAAAGATGGAAGTTAAATACGTGCTAGCATTTTATTTGTTTGCTCTGCTTACGTGCATGTGTTTTACTGCGATAGTTCAATTCTTCCGGGCATCGCTCGGTACAGTTGGCATGGTTGTTGTAGTAATTTTGTTAATGCTTCAATTGTGCACTGCGGCGGGTACTTTCCCAATAGAAACCGAGCTCCCAATTTTCAACTGGCTAAACCCATTTTTACCAATGACTTATGTTGTTCAAGGTTTTAGAATGTCTATGTGTGGTTTATCTCTTGATTATATTTGGTTTTCTGTTTCAATTTTAGTTCTTTTTACTGTTGTTTTCTTTGTTTTGTCAACTATTGTTGCACTGCGTAACAAAAAAGTAAAAATGATAACCTTGTATCCTCCAATCAAACTTGTTACCTAGTTTTTGTTGATGTGGATTATGAGCTTGTTTCATATTCGATTATTTGCTGCACTTTTTAAGTGTTTTCTAGAAAAGTCCTTCTGTAAAATTTAATTTGGAATGTTATTCATATATTTACATTAATAAGTGTAAAATGATTAAGTTTTATTTTTTACGTTTTCATAGGAGATTAAAGTGACAGTAAATTTAAATGACGCACAAAAACAAGAGTTTTTAAACAAGTATTCTTTTCATACGCATACCTGCGGCCAACTTCGCGAAAGTGACATTGACAGCACAGTTACCCTTTGTGGCTGGGTTGCAAAACGTCGCGATCACGGCGGTCTTATTTTTGTTGATCTGCGCGATTGTTATGGCGTAACGCAGTGCGTTTTTGATCCAGATATCATTAAAGATAAGTTTGTTTTGGGTGAACAAATGCGTCCAGAATGGGTTATTAAGGTAAATGGTTTTGTTCGTCATCGTCCTGAAGATACTGCAAATGACAATCTTGCTACTGGTCAAATAGAGGTTGTGCTTGAAGATTGCGAAATTCTAAATAAATCAAAAACCCCACCTTTTGCTATTGAAGATGGAATTGACACAGACGAAAACACCCGTATGAAGTGGCGCTACCTCGACATTCGTCGCCCCGAGGTTACCGATGCTCTTAAACTTCGCGATAAGGTTTGTTTTGCTCTGCGCAACGCTCTTCACAACCGCGATTTTACCGAGGTAGAAACTCCAATTCTTGCTAAATCTCCGCCAGAAGGCGCACGCGATTACATCGTTCCAAGCCGTGTTAACCAGGGATGTTTTTATGCTCTCCCACAATCCCCGCAGCTCTTTAAGCAATTGCTTATGGATGGTGGTATGAAGCGCTATTATCAAATTGCACGTTGCTTTAGAGATGAAGATTTACGTGCCGATCGTCAGCCAGAGTTCACACAGGTAGACATCGAAATGTCTTTTGTGAATCAAGATGATATTACAGATTTAATGGAAGATATTTTGCAAGAAGCTTTTGGTGCAATCGGTTTAGACTACAGTTTTCCTCTTGACAAAGTTCAGTATTCCGAGGCTATGGATAAATATGGTTGTGACCGCCCTGACCGTCGTTTTGGCATGCTTTTGCAGGACGTTAGCGATATTTTTGAAGGATGCGGTTTTAAGGTTTTTGCAAGCGCAATCGAAAATGGTGGCGTTGTAAAGGCGATAAATGCCAAGGGTTGTGGTGCTTGGCCGCGTGCTCAAATTGACAAGCTTGGCGAATATGCAGTTGAATGCGGTGCAAAGGGCATGGCTTGGATTCAGGTCAAAGAAGACGGCACGGTCAACAGCCCAATTGTTAAGTTTTTTAGCGATGAGCAAATTGCAACTCTTAAAGAGCGTCTTAATGTCGAAAATGGCGATT
Source organism: Coriobacteriales bacterium (assembly GCA_024408695.1). GTDB lineage: Bacteria > Actinomycetota > Coriobacteriia > Coriobacteriales > QAMH01 > JAKSUU01. The sequence continues at coordinate 5,548 of JAKSUU010000042.1, forward strand.
TGGTTGTTTTTGGCGCTGATAAATATTCTGTTGTGTGTGAAGTACTTGGTGCAATTCGCCTGCGTATCGCTCAAATTTGCGAGCTCATTCCAAAAGGCACTCATGATCTTTGCTGGGTTGTAAACTTTCCAATGTTTAAATATGATGAGGATGCTGAGCGCTACACCGCAGAGCATCATCCATTTACTCGCGTTTTAGATGAGGATTTGGATAAGATTGAATCTGATCCCGCTGCTTGTGGCTCTTATTCTTACGATTTAGTTATGGATGGTTTTGAAGTCGGTGGCGGCACTCTTCGTATTCATACGCCTGAACTGCAACGTCGTGTTCTTCATGCAATTTCACTTGACGATGAAACAATCGATGAACAATTTGGATTTTTGATGAATGCATTGTCCTTTGGTGCTCCTCCTCATGGTGGAATTGCTCTTGGTCTTGACCGTTTGGTTATGTTGCTTGGTGGCTTTGATTCTATTCGTGATGTCATTGCGTTTCCAAAGACATCGTCTGCATCTGATCCAATGAGTGAAGCTCCAAGTGAGGTAAGCAAGCGCCAGCTTAAGGAGCTAAGTATTAAATTAGACTTATGATGCACAGGGACGTAGATTTTGCATCATTTTGTATAGTAAGGTTGTGATACCTAATTTAGTTTGTTACTAGGTTTGAAAGGAAAAACATGTTAGATTTAAGCAAACTTTATTTTCCAACTTTAAAAGAAGACCCACAAGAAGCGGAAATTCCATCTCACAAATTGCTTCTCCGTGCTGGTTATATTCGAAAGATGGGTAGCGGCATATATACATTTTTACCACTTGGCTGGACAGTTCTCGAAAAAGTTAAAAAGATAATCCGCGAAGAAATTGCACTCACAGGCACCCAAGAAATTCTTATGCCAATTTTGCAACCTGCTACACTTTGGCATGAATCTGGCAGGTGGGATGACTACGGACCAGAAATGATGCGCCTAAACGACCGCCACGATAATCAGTTTTGTCTTGGTCCAACTCACGAAGAGTTAATTACAAGCCTTGTTACAAACGAGCTTAAATCTTATAAGCAACTTCCTGTGTCTATTTGCCAAATGCAAGATAAATTTAGGGATGAGCTTCGTCCACGTTTTGGGCTCCTCCGCACTCGTGAATTTCTTATGCATGATACCTATTCATTCCACGCAAGCCAAGAATGTCTTGATGAATTTTACGAGGTCATGGGCACGGCATATGGCAGAATTTGCGATCGTCTTGGCCTTGAATGGGTTCGCGTTGAAGCAGATAGTGGCCAAATTGGAGGAAGTGTTACAGCCGAATTTATGGGTCTTGCAGACAACGGCGAAAGTGATATTCTTTTCTGTGATTGTGATTTCGCAGCCGATGCTGAAGCTGCAAAAGTTGGCCTTGAGCTCCCCACAAAACCACAAGGAGAGCTTGAAAAAATTCACACTCCTGGTGTTGGCACAATTGATGAACTCTGCGAATTTATTGGCGTTACCCAGCCAGAAACTGTTAAAGCACTTTGTGGAACTGCAGAAGACGGTCAAATTTATGCAATTTTTGTACCTGGCGACCACGAACTTAATGATATCAAAATTGAAGGTTTGCTTGCCGGTTTTAGATTTTTAGATGATGAAGAAATGCAAAAAGCTGGCTTGCCTAAAGGTTCAATTGGTCCAGTTGGCTTGCCAGATGGCATCAAAATTATTATGGATGAAAGCCTGCGTAATAGCGAATATATGATAGTTGGCGCAAATGAGCGCGACTACCACTACAAAGGTGCCTGCCCAGGTCGCGACTTCAACGTTGACATTTGGGCTGACCTTGTTCTTGCAAAAGAAGGCGATCTTTGTCCTAATTGTGGTAAAAAACTTGCCTGCAAACGTGGTATTGAAGTTAGCCAGATTTTCCAACTTGGCACAAAATATTCAACTGCAATGAATGCAATGTTTATGGCAGAAGACAACAGCGAACAGCCATTTATTATGGGTTGTTATGGTATTGGCGTTACTCGTAGTATGGCAGCTGTTATCGAGCAATGCAATGATGAAAATGGTATTTACTGGCCAATGTCTATTGCTCCTGCTCACGTGGTTGTTTTGCCTCTTCAAAGCGATGATGAAAATGTTATGCAAGCTGCGCAAAAAATCGCATCAGAACTTGAGAGCGCAGGTGTTGAGGTTGCAATTGATCCACGTCAAATTCGCCCTGGTGTTAAATTTGCCGACGCCGATCTTGTTGGTTGGCCATATCAAATCGTTATAGGCAAACGCGGATTTGAAAACGGCGTATGCGAACT
>JAKSUU010000043.1 GCA_024408695.1 Coriobacteriales bacterium
TAGCCCAGATAAAATAAAATTACCTAGGCTATGATTTTCCAATTCGGGAAATCGAATTTTTAGCATTTTGCAAAAAATAGAATCTTCATCTTGTGCCATGGCAACTATACATTTTCGAACATCACCTGGTGGCAAAATATCCATTTTTTCACGCAAAACACCAGTTGAACCGCCATCATCAGCCATAGATACTATAGCACTTGTTTTGTAATCTAAAGCAAGGGCAGCTTTTATAGAAATTGATGCACCGGTTCCTCCACCAATAATAACGGCATTGACTTTAGATTTTTTTAAACCCCTGCCAAAACCAATTTTATGATTATTATGAAGTTTAGATGTGTCTTTAGTCATTGCCAGACTCCGCCAAATCAAGATCTCTGTGGCTGATGTCGACCTTATAGCCTTGTTGTGAAAGATAAAGAGAAGTAGCCTCAGCTAAAACTACACTCCTATGTTGCCCACCTGTACATCCTACAGCAATTGTTAAATATTGCTTACCTTCTTCCACATAACCAGGCATAATGACATCTAATAGGCCTTTCCAAGATTTCAAAAATTCCTTTGTCTCTTTACGTTTTAATACAAAATCTTTTACTTCTTTTGTTAAACCCGTTTTATCACGCAAATCAGGAACATAATACGGATTAGGTAAAAAGCGAACATCAATAACAATATCTGCATCAATAGCAGCACCGTGCTTAAAGCCAAAGGAATATATTGAAACATCTAAAGATGAAAAATTATCTTCGTCTGCAAACAGTTTTCTAATTCTTTTGCGAGTAATTTGAGGTTTGAAAGCCGAAGTATCTAAAACAAAATCTGAAATTTCTCGGATTTCTTCAAGCAAAATGCGTTCCTTTTTTATTGCAGATAAAATAGTAACACCCTTTTCACAAAGTGGATGTCTTCTTCTTGTTTCTTTAAAACGCGAAAGTAAAACTTCGTCTTTTGCATCTAAGAATAAAATAGAATAATATGTACCATGTTCTTTTAATTTTTCTAATTCATCAAAAAACTGAGAAAAGAAATTTTTTGAACGCATATCACAAACAACTGCTAATTTGTTTGGGTTTGCCGAATTAATACCAGCTAAATCAACTAAATTGCTTATTAAGGTTGGGGGTAAATTATCAATACAAAAATATCCTATATCTTCAAATGTATGCATAGCTTCACTACGACCAGCCCCACTCATGCCCGTAATAATAATTAGATCAGGCCTTTGATTAATATTGGTATCAATTTTCAAGCTTTCATCAAGTTTTTCTTTTTTCTTAGACATAATCGCACCTAAATTTAAACAATTTCGTCACTATGTAATATAGCATATAAATCTATTGCAACTTGCGAAGGGATGCCATTTAAAGCACTGATTTCTTCTAAAGACGCCTCTTTTAATTTTTTTATAGACCTAAAGTGCCTTAAAAGAATTTTTTTACGTTTTTCACCCAAGCCTTCAACTTCATCTAAAATTGAAGAAACCATCCCTTTATCTCTAAGTTGTCTATGAAAACTAATTGCAAATCTATGAGCCTCGTCGCGGACTTGTTTAACCAAATAAAGAGATTCAGAACCACTCGGTAAGACGATTGGATCATTTTGCCACTTAACAAAAATTTCTTCATCACGCTTAGCTAGACCACAAACATCTATATCAAGGTTTAGTTCTTTAAGCTGATTTAATGCGGCAGTAAGCTGCGGTTTTCCGCCATCAACGATAATTAAATCGGGAATAGAACCAAATCTTTTATCTTTGATGGTATCGGGACCATAACGACGTGTAAATACCTCTGACATCATGGCAAAATCATTAGCCTCATCAAAATTTTGCCTAATCTTAAAACGTCTATATTGAGATTTATCTGGTCTTCCTCCAGTAAAAACAACCATAGAAGCCACAGAATAATTACCGTGTAGCGTTGAAATGTCAAAGCATTCAATTCTCATTGGACTATTTTCTAGTGCTAAGGCACTTTCTAGTTGAGCCAATGCACTATCTATGCGGTTTTCTTCATATAAATTACGTATTTTGTAACGATTTAAAGCATGCTGTGCATTTTCTTCACACATTTTAATCAAGTCATGTTTTTTATTTTTAATAGGACTAATTATTTGAATTTGTGCTTTCGATAAATGCATGCCTTCATCAATTTTGTTTTGTTTTTTTGCATTTATAAATTCTTCAAAAACTTTAGTAAAGCTCGGTAAAAATTCTTTGCTTATAACAATTTGTTTTGGAAATGAGTCTGTTGAACTATAATAGCTACTTAATTGATAAGATGCAAGCTCATCGTTAGAAATTTCTAGCCCTTTATCGATAATAAAATCTAAAGAATTAATAATTTTACCTTCTCTAATAATAAAAACATGACATGCGCTTATAGTTTCTTCTCGATAAAATCCAAATACATCTAAGCTTTCAGTATTTGCAAGATCCGCATTTTGTTTAAAGCTAAGATTTTTAAGAGTATCAATATTATCTCTGATTCGAGCAGCGGCTTCAAAATCAAGCTCAGATGCCTTAAAATTCATTTCTTCTTTCATTTTGTCAAGCAATTCTTTTTGTTGACCACTCAAAAAATGAAGGACTTGATTAACATATGGTCTATAATCTTGAGGACTTATTGCACCACAACATGGACCAAGGCCCTTTTGAATATGAAAATCAAAGCATGCTTTATCATCTTTTGATGGCAAAATTCCACGCTTTAAATTACGTTGCATGCGTTTGTATTGTGCGCAGTTAGCACTGCATATTGGAATAATTTTACGAAGAATATCTATTGTGTCTTTAGCAAGTTTTGAATTCGTATAAGGGCCAAAATATCTTACTTGGGATTTGTGTTTTTCTCGTGTTAATTTAATTGCTGGATAGTCATCTGCCTTATTAATAGCAATATAAGGATAAGACTTGTCGTCTCTAAAATCTACATTATATGGCGGATGATAACTTTGAATTAAGTTTTTTTCAAGAACTAAGGATTCGGTTTCATTTTTTACAACAATATAATCAAATGAATGAACATACTGCATCATAATTGGAATTTTTTCGCGCTCGTCTTGACCATTTATATATTGAGACATTCTAGCGCGCAAATTAATTGCCTTGCCGACATACAAAACATCACCGAGCGAGTTTTTCCAAATATAAACTCCGGGCAAAGCAGGAACTTGTCTTACTTGGTCTTTAAGTGAAATTAAATTAGAGCCCCGATTTTCATTAGAATAGATGTCTGAACTAGTCATCGCTTTCACCAGCATAGTCACGGTCGTTTAAAAGATCGACCGCACTATCTTGGCCAGAATCTTTCAAATGCAAAACCGATTCATCTAAATCTTTGTCTTTTACCTCAACAGTTGAAGATTTAATATGCTTTTCTTCTAAATTATAACCACGATGTTTAAGAACTGGTCCAAATAAACCCAAATACCATATTATGATTGCAGAAAAAATCAACATTAATAACAAAACTGAATATTTTACAAGACCGCTCGAATTCCATATAACAAAACCACCTGCACACAAAAGAGCAGTCCATCCATAAATTATTAAAACCGCTTTTCTTTGAGAAAACCCTCTGCGTAATAGCCTATGATGTATGTGGCCTTTATCGGCTTCTTGAATAGGTTGATGGGTTTTAAGACGGCGAATAATCGCGCTTAAAGTATCTAGAACAGGAACTCCAGCAATAACAATAGGCACAGCAAGGGCAGTAACAGATGCAAATTTTGAAACACCAATTAATGAAACGGTTCCAAGTGCAAGACCCAAAAGCAATGAACCCGAATCTCCCATGAAGATAGATGCTGGATTAAAGTTATAAAACAAAAACCCTATACATGCACCAACTAAAACAATGGCTAAAATTGCGGCAGATCCACGGGCAAGGGAAAAAGTCAGAATAAATAAAGAAAGTGCAACAAGTGCACATATACCAGCAGCCAAACCATCTAGACCATCAATTAAATTCATAATATTTGCAAATGCAACAAGATAAATAACCGTTATGGGATAGGCCCAAAAACCTAGGTCCACAACTTCTGGAATAAGGGGGATTTTTACTGTAGATAAAAGTGTACCAGTTGCAGCAATTATGCAGGCCGCAACTACTTGACCAAAAAATTTTAAACCTGGACTGATCGAAATACAATCATCAATTGCACCTAAAATTGCAATAAAAGTAAAGCCTATGATGGCTCCAATGATTTTTAAATCTAATGTTCCATCAGTTATAAAAGGACCTTCAAAAATATTAGTCGCTTCTAAAATTAGTTCGACTACAATAGCCACAATAAGACCTAAATAAATGGCAATACCACCAAGCCTAGGAATAGGAACTTTATTAACTCTGCGGGGCCCGGGTTTATCTACAATTTCGTGATTAATAGCAATTTTGCGAACTACAGGTGTGCAAAGCGTGGTAACAAACAATGCCACAAGTCCAAAAATTAAATATTGAAAAATCAAATTCATTTAGGTAAATCACTTAAGACAACTTTTTGTCCCATTTAACCATTTTCCAATTGTTACGTTTTGCAATACGAGTTAGGGTTCTATCTGCATCTACGCAAATAGGAATATCTGCATAATCTAAAAGTGGGAGATCGCTAAAATGATCACTATATGCACGTTTTAACTTCCATTTTCCTTTACCATAGGCACCATCACAATAAGAAATTAAGCGAGATAATTTTTCTTTTCCTTGAACAGGAAGACCAACTACCTTGCCTGTATAGTGACCATTTTTTTCTTCAAGAACTGTAGAAACCTGACCATCAAAATCTAGCTCTTTTACAATCTCATCTGTTATTGGCTTAAAAGACGCCGAAGCTAATATTATTTGGTAGTTTTTATCCTTTAACTTTTGAATCTCAAAACGCGACATAACTTTAATTTTTTTTCGAATTTTCTTTTTATAAATCTTTAAAATTTCATCGTCAACTTCTTTAACAGTAGGCTCTGTTAATTCTCCAAATAATAATTCTCTGGGCGTTGTTTCTGTTTGAGGAAGTCTTAAACGATAACGAATTCCCCACCAACCCATAAGCAAGGCTGTATGAATGCGAAGGTCACGATCTCGAAATAATCTCTTAGTTAAAATAAACGGAGACTCACCGTCTAAAACGGTTCCGTCTAAATCGAATGCTGCAACTTTAATCATTTTTTAACCTGCAAATTTTCATAACCTTTAATTTTACTATAATTTTATTGATTATTCAATCTCATCTTTACATTCTGCAAATTGAGAATTATATAAATGGGCATAAAAACCATCGGCTTGTAAAAGGCTTTCGTGATTGCCACTTTCTACAATATTGCCTTTATTTAAAACCAAGATGATGTCTGCAGATTTAATTGTAGAAAGCCTGTGGGCAATAATAAATGTTGTTTTGTTTGCACATAATTTTGCCATAGCCTCTTGAACAATAAGCTCACTCCTAGAATCTATTGACGATGTAGCTTCATCTAAAATTAAGACCTTTGGATTTGCAAGCATTGCACGAGCTATAGTTAAAAGTTGTCGCTGACCATGACTTATATTAGAGGCATGTTCATCTATAATCGTGTCATAACCATCATGCAAATTCATAATAAAATCATGCGCATTTATGGCTTTACAACATTCAATAGCTTCATTTATACTAGCATTTTCGTTACCATAAAGCAAATTATCAGCAACGGTGCCACTAAACAACCAGCAATCTTGCAAAACCATACCAAAGTTTTGTCTAAGTTGAACACGGCTTGTTTTGTAAATTGACTTATTGTCTAACTTGATATCCCCGCTGTCTATGTCATAAAAACGCATAAGCAAATTAACAATAGTAGTTTTACCAGCACCAGTTGGGCCTACGATTGCAACTTTTTGACCAGCTAAAACTTCTATAGAAAAATCTTTTATAACATCTACTTTTTTGTCGTAAGAAAATACAATATTATTAAAACTTACATTGCCTTTTGCATCAATGAAATAATCTGAGTCTGAGTCGGCAAACTCAATTTCTTCTTCCTCATCCAAAAGTTCAAAAACACGTTCTGCAGCGGCCAAGGTAGCCTGAATAATACCAAAAATAGATGCAATTTGAGAAATCGGGCGAGAAAAATTACGTGAATATTGCAAAAATGCCTGAATATCACCTGGAGAAATATTGCCAGCGATTACCTGCATAGCGCCCACAAGGCAAATCAAAATATAAACAAGATTAGAAACAAAAACAGAAATTGGCATGATGATAGAACTTACAAATTGAGCCATGCGTGCATTGTTGAAATATTTATTGTTTGCTTCTTCAAATTCTTTAATCTTTTCTTTTTGTTTGTTGAAAGATTTGATTTCTGAATGTGCTGTAAAGCTTTCTTCAATATGTGCGTTTAGATCGCCTAAACTATTTTGCTGTGCGCTATAGTATTTCTTAGAAATCTTTGCAAACTGTGCACTTATAAAAAATGTCACAGGCAAAGATACCAAAACAATAATTGCAAGCAAAGGAGAAATTATAAACATAACAATACAAACGCCAATTAAAGTAATAACAGAGCTTAGAGCTTGTGCAATAGAATCAGAAATTGTCGAAGAAATTAAGTCAACATCATTTACCATACGCGACATTAGCTCGCCACGAGGCACTTTATCATAATAGGACAAAGGCAATTTGTGAAACTTCTCTTCGATTTGATGACGAAGCCTATAAACAATATTTTGAGTTAAACGAGCTAAGCAAAAATTTTGTAAATATAAGAATAAACTTGAAACAAAATACAGAATAAAAACAATTACAAGTATTTGTTGCAAACCTTCAAAATCGATTGAAGCCCCAGCTACACCGTTAATCATGTCACGGGCACCATTAAAAACAAGTGTGGTAGCCTCCCCTAACTTTTTAGGACTAATTACATCAAAAACTGTAGCAACAATAGCACAAATTAGAACAATTATAACCCTTGGTATTTCGGATTTAAAATACGCAAGAAGCCTAAGCAAAGCACCTTTTGAATCCTTTGCCTTTGCAGACATATCTACTCCGCGACCATGAGGAGGCATAACTTACACCGCCTCACTTTCGTCAACTTGAGATAATACAAAATCTTTGTATTCTGGACATGAGTCATACAAATCTTTATGATTTCCTAATGCTAAAATTCGTCCCTTATTTAACATGATAATTTCATCACACAACATCGCAATCGAAGCACGCTCAGTGCTGTAAATTGCACATTTATCTGATAAAAATTCATCAAGACGAGTTTTCACCATCGACTGTGTTTTATAATCAAGGGCACTAAATGAATCATCAAAAATATAAATACTGGCATCCTTGTAAATGCAACGCGCAATGGCAACTCTTTGACGTTGCCCTCCGCTTAAGCCGGTTTCGGACTGTGAAATCTCCTTATTTGCGCCTTCTTCAAAATTAGTTAAGAACTCGTCTACACAAGAACAATGCAAAACTTTATTAAATCTATCTTCATCGATTGCATCTTGTTCATCTAAAGCAAAAGTAATGTTATCTTTGATGCTTCCATTTGTAAGAATTGTTTTTTGTGGTGTAAAAGAAAGCTGTTTTCGCAAGTCTTGCTGTGTGATTTTGCTAACATTTTCACCATTAACAAGCACTTCACCACTTGTGACGTCGTAAAAGCGCATAATCACATTTAACAAAGTAGATTTAGAAGATCCTGTACCACCAATAACTGCATAAGACTTACCAAGTTCAAAATCGAGATTAATGTTTGACAAAGAATTATGCTTAGCAGTAGGATAAGTAAAATTAACATTTTTAAATTGAACAACGGGTACGCCTTGGACG
>JAKSUU010000044.1 GCA_024408695.1 Coriobacteriales bacterium
AGTAAATAATATGTTTTAATATTTAATGAATTTTTAAATGTATATATATATATATTATAATTAAAATCTTCTTTTTTTTAGTTGAAAAGAAAAAAAATACAACATCGACGTGACCTTTTGTAAAATTCTTGATGTTTTGATGCTAAATTTAGCTTGCTAATTTTAGCTTATGCGAAATTTTGTCATTTTTTTCATTTTAAGCAATTAAAAATAATTGTTCTTTTTGATTTATGCATTATTAAAAATTAAAAATATTTTTTTCTTTCTTAGAGAAGGCTGTTTTTTTGCCTAATTTGTAACAAAAATAAGGCATAAAAAAAGCCTTGGGATTCCCCAAGGCTTTTGCTAATTCGTTTATGGTAAAAATTATTTAAGCGTAACTGCTCCGCCAGCTTCTTCAATTTTTGCTTTTGCAGCTTCTGCATCGTCTTTTTTAGCACCTTCAAGAATTGTTGATGGAGCGCCTTCGACTGCTTCTTTAGCTTCCTTAAGACCAAGGCCAGTAAGTTCACGAACGACCTTGATAACAGCAATTTTGTTGTCGCCAAATCCTTCAAGAACAACATCAAAGTTGTCTTTTTCTTCTGCGGCTGCACCAGCATCGCCACCAGTAGGAGCGGCAACTGCTACTGCAGCAGGAGCTGCTGCACTAACACCAAATGTCTCTTCTAGGTCTTTTACGAGTTCACTCAACTCGAGGGCAGTTAAACCTTTAATACCTTCTAAAATTTCTTCTTTAGTCATTTTGTTTCCTTTCAAAACTTAAGCGTTTCCGCTTGTGCATTTGCACTTAAACAATACATATTTGACCAGCAAATTTATTAATTTCAAGGATTACGCTTTGTCTGCAATCGCTTGAATTGCGCGTGCTGTAGCCTCCATTGGGCCCGCGCAACAACGAGCAAGACCAACAAGTGGGCCTTGCATAACACCAAGAAGCATACCAATAAGTACCTCTTTGCTTGGAAGATCTGCAATCTTTTTGACCGCATCGGCATCTAAAACTTCGCCGTCCATAAACCCACCTTTAATTTCAAGGGCTTCATTTTCTTTGGCGAAATCTTTAATAGCCTTTGCTGGAGCAGCAACATCACCATCTGCATAAACAAAAGCTGTCGGCCCAACTAACAATTCATCCATGTTAGGAAGCTCAAGATTTTTGATTGCAATTGCGGCAAGATTGTTCTTAAAAATATGCATGTGACCTTCTGCTTCTCTAATATTACGTCTAAGCGTTTGTGATTGTTGAACGCTTAAACCTCTAGCATCAATAAGCCAGCACGCATTAGCATTTTTAAAACACTCTTCTATTTGCGCAACCTGATCTATTTTTTCCTGTGTTGGCATGTACACCTCCTTTCAAAAAAATACCTCCCGCTATTAGACAGGAGGCATTTTGAAAGTATCTTCAATGCAACCTCGGCGGGCGACGTATTGTCTTTAAGCTTTTAAGCACCGGCTGTCTTTGGTAGCGGTTTATTCAAATAAAGCAGTTAATATGTTATCACAAAAAAATATTTTTTGAAAAATAAGACACGTGTTTTTCTTACTTACTATGAGCTTCTAGGGCAAACTCAACTAACAATTTACATAATTCGTTGAAGCTAATCCCAATCTTACTTGCAGCATCTGGCAAAAGAGAGGTTTCTGTCATGCCTGGTAGAGTATTTGTTTCTAAAATCCAACACTTGCTTTCACCCACAATAATATCCGTTCTAGAAACACCCTGGCAACCAAGAACTTTATGAGCCCCCATTGCTAAATCTTGGCAAGTTTTTGTTTGCTCTTCTGAAAGTCTTGCAGGTATAATGTGTTTTGAACCACCGGCAGCATATTTTGCAGTAAAGTCATAAAATGTTGAGTCTCCTTGCGGAACAATCTCAATAACCGGCAGAGCAACAGGGTCATCATTGCCCAAAACAGCAACAGTGGTTTCGATTCCAGAAACATATTCTTCGGCAATTACATCAAAACCATCTGCAATAACTTGATTAATTGCAACCTCGATTTCTTGTTTTGTTTCACACATATGAAGGCCAAGTGTTGAGCCCTCGTTAGTTGGTTTAACAACAACATGTTCACCAAGGACTTTGACAATTTTATCAATATCAAAATTTTCGGCTCTATTTATGCGCAAACCCTTTGGCGTGCTAAGACCGGCTTTTTCGTATAGAATTTTAGCGACTGCTTTATCCATTGCAACTGCACTTCCTAAAACATTTGAGCCTGTGTAAGGAATACCTAGCATTTCGCAAACGCCCTGTACACAGCCATCTTCGCCATATTTACCGTGAAGCGCAAGAAAGCATACATCTGGTTTTAAGTCAATGAGATTCTCAATAAATTCTGGATTTTTTGTATCTAGATCTATAACTTCAAAGCCAACTTCTTTGAGTGCCTTAGAACAAGCTGCTCCTGATTTTAATGAGATTTCTCTTTCTCCGCTGTTACCGCCTTTTAGCAATGCAACTTTAATGTTCGAAGGATCACATTTTTTTACTGAAAACATATTTCTCCTTATACGGTAGACAAATTCAATAAATCCATTTTACCAGTTTTGCAAGTTCAGACAAAACAGTTGCGATTTTTGATATAAAATAATTAAAATGTCTTAATTTTTTTGTCTTATGGAAAAAAAGAAAAATATTTTTATGCTCGCAAACACCGAGCTAGAAGCCTGGATGAGCGAACATGAACACAAATTGTTTCACGTGAAACAATTACTAAAATGGCTTTATAAATTTAATGTAAATGATTTTGAGGAAATGACAGATTTATCAAAAAGTCTTAGGTTTGAACTTGAAAGCTCGTTTGATTTTTTAAAACCCTCAATTGAAACTATTCAAAAATCGACCGACAAAACAACGAAGTTTTTAATTAAACTTTATGATGGAAACTTTGTAGAATGCGTTGGAATTCCTGGTAGTGGCAAACTTACAATTTGTATTTCGACACAGGTTGGTTGCCCAATGAACTGCGCTTTTTGCTCTACGGCACGCCTTGGATTCATACGAAATCTTGGTGTTGGCGAAATAATCTACCAGGTGATTCTTGTACAAGAACACTTAAAACAAAAGGCATCAAATCTTGTATTGATGGGGGAGGGAGAGCCTTTTTGCAATTTTGATAATGTAAAATATGCACTAGATCTTATCAACTCTAAAGATTTGCTAAACATTGGTGCACGCCATATTACACTTTCTACCTGCGGTATATTAGATAAAATTTCAGATTTTGCTGCTCTTAATAAACAGTATACTCTTGCTATTTCTCTACATAGCGCTGTTCAAGAAACTCGAAACCTATTGATGCCAAATTTGAAAAATCAGCCTTTAGCGCGACTTAAACGCGAATTAAGTAGCTATATTCAACGAACAAACCGACGAATAAGTTTTGAATATTTGTTGCTAAAAGGAATAAACGATGACGAAAGACATCTTAATGCATTAATAGATTATTCGAAAGACCTATTATCACACGTAAATTTGCTTGAATTTAACCCTTTTTCTAATAATTCGTTAAATTGTTCGTTAAACTTAAAAAAGTCCGAAAATACGGCGTTTTTTCAACGAGAATTAGAAAAGGCGGGAATCCCCGCAACAATAAGAATATCGCGTGGGAAAGATATTGCCGCCGCCTGCGGACAGCTAGTTTCTAAATTGCACTAAGACGAGTGTAGATTTTATTGACGCAATTACACCTGGCAATATTTTGGTTTTATAAAAATACTGGTGACACATAAACTTTAAACTTACAAGTTGAGTGAATACAGAAAAGCCAAGTTATATTTACGCCAGGCACCACCTGACTATTTTAGGCAAATTTGATCACGTTAAAACTTAGTTTTTATATTTCACTTCGGTTTTGCCGTTAGAAAAGTACTGAACAAATATTTTAAGTATGCACTAGACCTTTTAAGACTCGATAATTTGCTGAATGCGTTTAAGATCGGGAAGGTTTGAAAATTCAATTACCAGCTCTTTCTTTTTGTCGCTAGAAATAATTTTTACCTTGGTTTCTAAACATTCGCTTAAGGAATTTTGAATGGTGCTGTATTGGTTATTTTGTTTTTCTTTATGTTTAACTGGGGATGGATCGGTTACTTGTAAGTTGTATAATTTTGCTAATCTTTCTGCCTCTCTAACAGAAATTTGCTCGTTGATTATTTTGTTTGCTAATGCTTGCTGCTTTTTTTCTTCTTTAATCGAAAGAATTGCGCGTGCGTGACCAGCGCTAATTACACCGTTTGAAATGCTAGTTTGAATATTTTCAGGAAGATCTAATAGACGCAACAAATTTGCAATATTTGAACGAGATTTTGATAAATCTTTTGCAAGTTCTGCCTGAGTGGCACCAGTTTCTAACATTAAAGCCTTATAAGCTTTTGCCTGTTCCAAAGGGTTTAAATCGTCTCTTTGAACATTTTCAATAAGAGCAATTTTTAGAGCTTCAACATCATCAAAATCCATTATTCTAACATCAATTTCTTTTAGACCTGCAAGAATAGATGCCTGGTAACGTCGTTCACCTGCAACAATTTCATAATAATCGTCTTTTTCTCTAACAATGACAGGTGAGAGCAAACCATCTGTTTTAATAGAACTTGCGAGCTCCTCTAGGGCATGCTTGTCAAAAGTTTTTCTTGGTTGGTTTGGGTTGGGTTTAATATCTTTAATATTAAGCTTTTTGCCACTACTTTTTGTGGTTTCTAGGTCTGCTTCTGCAAGCAAAACATCAAGACCTTTACCTAATGCTTTTTTCTTAGCCATATTTACCCTTTCTTAAATGCTACGAAGACGCTTGTTATTTCTTTTAACAACTTCTTTTGCAAGATCTTCATAAGAATGAATACCTTTACCCCACGTGGAATATTTATCGATCGGAACACCATGACTAGGAGCTTCAGCAAATTTTACGGATCTCGGGATTTTTGTTTTAAAAACTTTTTCTTTAAAGTATTGATTAACCTGCTCTGTAATTTGTTTTGTAAGATTTCTTCGGCCTTCATACATCGTGAATAAAACTCCTAAAACTACAAGGTTTTTGTTATAACCTTTAGAAACAATATTGATGGTTTTAGTTATTTTAGACAAGCCTTCTAGCGCAAAAAACTCACACTGTACTGGTATAATTACGCAGTCACTTGCAACTAAAGCGTTAACTGTTAGTTGTCCTAAGGATGGGGGGCAATCAACTATAATGTAATCAAAATAATCTTTAATGTCTTTAATTGCTTGTTTTAAGAAAAAGGCAGGTTTGTCTTCTTGGCCCAGCTCTGTTTCTGCTGCAACCAAGTCAATGTTTGATGGACAAACCCAAATATTTTCAAATTCCGTTTCATAAATACAGTCTTTTGTATCGATATGAGAATCTAATATGGCTTCATAAATAGTGTTTTCACACATAGAGCGGTCAACACCAACGCCACTACTTGCATTTCCTTGTGGGTCAAAATCTAATAAAAGAACTTTGTATCCTTTATTTGCAAGAGCCGATGTTAAATTTATAGAAGAGGTAGTTTTACCAACTCCACCTTTTTGGTTAACTAATGAAATTACAGTTGACGGATAATTATCTTGTTTTCTTTTTGCATTTATAAAGTCCATGATTTCCTTTCAAATGTTTCACGTGAAACATTATTGAATTATTATAACTAGTATTTTGTTGTATTGTTACAAAAAAATAAATTTGTTAACGTCCAAGAAACTTTTTTAAATACAAAAATTTAAATACAAGGATTTTGCCAGGTCAATCAGATAATTTATTTATATGACAAATTTCCGTGATTCACGAATTTTTGTCATAATTTTCACATTTTTAAATTTTTAACTAAAAAGTAGAGTAAATCTTTAGATTACAACATCGTTTTAAAATATCTTCTAATCCATATTTTTTAACCAAGGGTTTCTTCTTGACCATGCCTTCACGTCGTGGAAATATTGGATCACACGCCTTTATTTTGTCGAAAACCAACAAACACCGGCCTGTTTCAAAATCATCTAAACTGTATTGGAAAATATAGTGTAATTTTAATCCAAAGACGTCATAAATTTCTTTAAATAATAATGCGTCTTTTGCTTCTGTTTGTCCTCGGTATAAAATTATTTGACCACCAATCTTAACAAGCGGGCTTGATAGTTCCAAAATTTCTATTAAAGAAGCGACTGCTCTAGAACTAATAAAATCAAAAGATTCTCTTTGCTGTTTTGCTAGTGTTTCACTACGCAAAGCAAGTGCATTTGCATTTTGAATATTTGTTTGATTAATAAATTCGTTAACACAATTTATCTTCTTCTGGACAGAATCTATAAGAAGTGTTTGACACCCACAAACAACCTTTAGAACAATGCCCGGAAACCCTGCACCGCAACCCAAATCGCATAAGTTAATGTTTGAATTTAAAACTTGCCCTTTTTTAGATATAAAAGGGGATGCAATCATTGAATCAATAATGTGAAGTTTAACTGCATCGGTTATGTTTTTAATAGCTGTGAGCTTTAATTCTTGGTTTTTATTAAGGACTAAACATAAATATTCACTCAATGTTTCAATTTGATCTAAAGAAAGCTTAAATAAACATTTTTGAAGCTCTAAAAACGTTTTGGTTTGTTTGATATAATGTTCATATTTTGTAAAACTTTCACTATACTTAATTGAACTTTCATCTACATAGATAAAAGCACACTTTTTTATAGGGTCCTTTATTACATTTAAAAGAACTTGTTTGATTTCGTTGGTTTTATATTGCATTTCTTGTTTAAAAAACAAGTTAAAAAGAGCTTAAATATATATTAAACAATTGGAGTTATTACAACTCGTCTATATGGCTCTTTGCCCTCTGATTGGGTTTGAACTCTAATATCATCCTTTAAAATCATATGAACTAGGCGACGTTCGTAAGGGTTCATGGCACGCAAACGAATGCTTTTGTGTTGTTTAACAGCACGGCTCGCGGCATTTTTTGCAATGGCAATTAATTTTTGTTTTTGCCTATGTTTATAACTTTCAATATCTATAGTGATTGGATATCTAAAGCCAAGTTTATTAAAGTTGATTGTAGATACAATTTGTTGTAGGGCATCAAGAGTTGCACCATGTCTGCCAATAAGCACAGCTAAATCTCCACCAACAACATCTAAAATAATCTCGTTGTCGTCGCCTTGAAACTCTTCTATTTCTGCACCAGCAACATTGAAATATTGAAGAATATCTTTTAAAGTTTCTATTGCAGTATCTGCAATATTATCTAGTTCTTCTTCGCTAAAATCGTCTAAATGAAGAGTTTGACCATCTTTTGTAATTACAAGGCTAGAGTCTTTTTCTATAAATTCGTGCCCTTGTGCAAGGTTAAACGCTTCTTGTTCACTTAATTCTTCTTGTTCAAAATCGCCCGAATTTTTTAACACAAAGCTTTGATCAGAATATTCGTCTTGCTCTTCTTTTAAATTAGTTTGTAATATTTCATCTGTTTCTGTTTCGTTTTTTTGAGACTCTTCAAGGTTTAAATCTGTTTGGGGGTTTTCTTCCGTTTGTGAATCGGTATTGTCATCGTTTATAACCATACCGGAATCGTTTGAACCAGTCATATTATCTCCTATACTATAGATTTGTTTTTACCAATGTAAATTGGTATTATTTATGTTTTTTATGTTGACGTTTTTTCTTTACGTTGCGTTCTACATTACTCTCTACGTGTTCGTA
>JAKSUU010000045.1 GCA_024408695.1 Coriobacteriales bacterium
TCACACACAATTTGGCTATGAACTAGATCGCCTGCATCTAAAGGGTTTTTGCAAAAACACGCCACTTAGATGGGCTATAAAAACCTTTAATCTTTGTGATGAGTGTTATACCGTTAATAAAGCAATTAAAAAGATTTACAGAGAACTTGGTGTAGATAATAAAATTTCAATTATTCCAAACGCGACAGATTTAAAGACTTCAAAATCAATTGAAAAAGATAAAAATTGGATGAACAAAAAATTTGGCATTAACAAAGACGAAAACGTGCTTTTGTTTGTTGGGCGCATAAGTTTAGTTAAAAACTTAATGTTTCTTTTAGAAAGTTTAAAAATTTTAAGTGATAGAGACATATGTTTTACAATGCTTTTTGTGGGGCCTTTTGAAGACAAAAAACCATTTTATCGAAAAATCAAAAAGCTTGGTTTAGATGCGCATATTAAGGTATGCGGAAAAATTTATGACAGAGACTTGCTCCAAAAAATTTATACTCGTGCCGACCTGTTGTTGCTGCCGTCTTATTACGACACCGATTCACTTGTGCAAATAGAAGCTGCAAGTCAGTTTACACCTACTGTTTTTATTGAAGATGCTCCTACCGCATCAAACATAATAGATAACCATAACGGTTTTATTGCGCCAGAGGACACAAAAAAATATGCAGATAAAATTGCCTTTGCCCTAAACAATAAAAACTTATTGCAAAAAGTTTCAAAAAATTGTCATGATACCATATACCTTAAATGGCAGGATGTTAGTAAAATTTTGTATAAAAAGTACAGAAAAATTTTATAATTTTACTGTATGTGATATTTTGCAATTAGTATGGAAAAAACCTGCTTAATCAAAACAGAAAATTTAACAAAAACCTTTGGCAAAAATAAAGGTTTGCACTATGCTGTAAAAAACGTTTCGATAGAGATTTACGAAGGCGAATTTCTTGTAATTTTAGGACATTCTGCATGTGGTAAATCTACTCTTTTAAATTGCATTAGTGGTATGGACAGAGCAACGTCTGGACACATCTATTACAAAGGCGAAGATATCACAAAACTCTCTGATAGAAAATTAACATTTTATCGCCGAGACAAAATCGCTTTTGTTTTTCAGTTTTTTAACTTGTTATACGATTTAACTTCTATTGGTAATTCTGTTTTGGCGCCAGGTTCAAATAAAAATTACGATGAAATTAAAAAGCTGTTTGCAGATATTGGTCTTGAAAATAAAGAGTTTGAATATCCAAAAAATTTAAGTGGAGGGCAGCAACAACGCGTTGCCATTGCACGTGCTCTAAATAAAAAATCTGAAGTTTTAATTTGTGACGAACCCACGGGTGCTTTGGATGAAGAGTCTGGTAGAGCGGTTTTGTCTCTTCTCGAAAAAATTAACCAGCGTGATAAAAAAACCGTTGTGCTTGTTACACATACCGCTGAAATCGCAAAAATGGCAGACCGAGTAATTTTCTTAAAAAATGGTGAGGTTGCCGATATTACAATAAATTCTCACAAAATAACAGCCGCCGAGGTGGAATATTAATGCTGATCAAACAGTATCTTTTACCATTAATTAAAAAGCAAAAACTGCTTTTTATTGCGATGGCAATTATGTCTGCGCTTACCTTTGGTATGTTTGTGGGTTCGAGCTATGCCTATGACAATTATAAAATTTCTTCAGACAATTACTTTAATGGCTATAACTATCCATCGGCATTTATTACGACTGATTTTACAAGTGAGGCAAGCTTTGATAGCCTAAAAGATGTCGAGGGCGTAAAAGACTATGACATTAGGTTTCATAATCTCTTTAACATTAATATCGATGATGAATATTTAAATGTTGTTTTAAACACATTCAAGCAAGACGATTTTACTAAGTATGCAAACATGAGCGATTATGTGGAAGCCGAAGATTTTGGAATTTATGTTGACCAACAATTTGCCGATGCTCATAACATAAAAGCAGGCGATACAGTCAATCTTGGCAAAAACGGACAGTTTTGTAGCTGCACGGTTAGTCAAATTGTTCTTAACCCAGAGTGCTTTTGTGTTTATGCATTAGGTGATATTCGAACAGATAATATAGGTTATGGTTCTATATATTTAAATTACGACGACCTTGAAAAGTTTTTAGCGGCGCTTCAATTAAATACTTTTGGGTTGGATTCAAATCAGGCCTTGTTGCAAATTGATTCAGCCTATGATAAGCAAAAAGTTTTAGATAATTGTTGCGATGAGCTGGCACCTAAGGTGCAAGTATCTCAAGCTCTTATAGATGAAGATACGCCTCCATATATACTTAGCAGGGAGTTTGATACTCAATTTAGTGCGATATCAGAAGTGGTCCCTCTTGCTTTTCTTATAATAATGAGCTTAATTTTTATTTTATTTTTAATCCAAATAATTAAAAAGCATTCAAGAGAAATTGGAATATTTTTGGCTTCGGGTTATCAAAAAACGGCGGTGTATGGGCTTTTTGCTGTATACACTTTGTTGATAAGTGCTTTATCGCTAATCGTTGGTTTTATATTATCAATCTTTATGGGCTATTTAACCTATTCCTTGTATCAAAGTGGTATATATTTTCCAGAGTGGACAACAAATTTATTCTTTGACAAAGTACTTATAAGCAGCTTAGTTATTGTTGCAACAGGACAAATTGCCTGTGCGATAAGTGCGCTTATGTTTATTAAAAGTTCGCCTATGGATGCTCTTGATAAAAACCACCAAAGTTATGTAAATTTAGGAAAGCGTGCCGAACTTATAATTTATAGAATTCCAAACGCGATTCGTTTAGCTTTAAATTCAATCCTTCAAAATTTTAGAAATTTTTTAGTCATTGTGCTTGGCTTTATAGCATCCTTTGTGTTGATATTTTCTTCGTTTTCGGTCTATAGTTCGATGCAAGAATATATTAACTATACTTATGATGTACAAAACAACTATGATGCTCAGGTTGTTTCACTTTCAGGTTCGGTGGATGATTTGCGTACTGTATTAGAGTCAAGCGACTACGTAACAAAACAACTAGAGTACGATTCGATTATTACCGAAATTTCTTGTGGGGATAAAACAAAAGACACGTCAGTTATTGGCTTTCCAAGCGATAGCGATATGTTGCAATTTAAAGATGCAAGTACTGGGGACAAATTAACTATTCCTGATAAAGGTATATTCATTGATAAACTCACAGCGGATGCCCTAAATGCAAAAGTTGGCGATACGGTTGAGTTTTGCGATAAAAAATTTGAGGTAAAAGCGATTACAGCAATGTATGGCGAGCAATATCAGGTAATATCTGTAGAAAATATGGCAAAAATAGATGAAGAAAAATACGTTAATTCTCTTGTAGATGTTACAGACAAAAAAGACTTTGAAAAGTTTTGTGCCTATTCGCAATATTCATTGCATCCTATATTTGCATCAGACTTTAAACAAATGGAGATTAACTTTAAGAAATCGTTTAACCTTATCATAAACATTATTGTTATAATTGCTATACTACTAGGTTTTATTGTTGTGCTTACCGTTAGCAAGATGACCATGGAAAGGCAAAAACGCACTATTTGTATTTTGCGGTCTCAAGGTATGTCTTTAACTGCCATATCTAATTATTGGTCTATTCAAATGGCTATTCAATTACTAGTCGCCTTCTTGTTGGGCATGCCTTTAGCAAATCTTGCCGGCAGATTTTTCGTGAGCAATTTGTGTTCCGATGCCTCGTATTTTCCATTTATAGATGATTTTAGTATTTATCTTTACGCTTTTGTTTTTATAATTGGCTTTTCGATACTTACGCACCTAGTCATTGTGCTTTTTATAAGCAGATTTAACATTGCTCAAAATGTTCAAAGCCGCGAATAGATAATCATTTTTTGTTTGTGTAAACTTCTTTACCTTCAAAATAAACTGCTTCAACCTTTGAATTGTGAATGGTGCGTAGCTTTTCGCCGGTATAATCTAAAAAGTTAGTATCAATAATGATAAAATCTGCATTTTTACCAACTTTAATCGAGCCAGTTGTATCGCCAAAACCTAGTTGCTTTGCACCTTCGATCGTAAGAGCATTTAATACTTCTCTTACGGTTAAAAGTTCCGACGGAGCAAACGCAATGGAATCTTTGCCAACATCCATGCCAGTGGTTGCGGTTTCGATGACATTAAAAATATTGCCCTCGAGGCTTTCGCCACAAGGCGAATCGGTTGAAGAAGCAACATTAACACCAGCGTCAAGGAGAGATTTCATCGGATAACCAGACTCATAAATTCCATCTGGCAATGTAGAAGAAAGTGCCATGTGTAGAAGCTCTACATACTCTCCTTCTTGTAAAGTTGTAGAATGCCAAATAAGATTTTCGGCAATGCCAATTTTGTTGTCTGCGCAACGTTGAATGTCTTCTTTTGTGATGTTTCTAACATGACCTATGGTGTTGATATTCTCTTTGCCGAGTTCTTTGCTAGCATTAATGTAAGAATTGATAATCGCTTGGCAAGCGGCATCGCCATATGCATGTGTGTGAACAGTTAGACCTTGCGAGTTTGATTCTTTAACAAGAGCATTTAATTCTTCTTGTTTCCATACAATATTGCCATGTTCTTGACCCTTTTCTGCAAATGGGTATTCTTGCATTAACCAACCCGTGCCTGCTTCTACAACTCCATCAGCAAAAAGCTTAATATATGAAGGATTAAAATGAGTAGATTTATTTTTGTCTGCTAATTCTTTTGCATAAGTGATTTTTTCTTTAATTTCACCGGAATTATAACTGCGAACAACAAAACAAGAATCCATATTAATTGTTAGCTCTTTAGCTTCGTCTACTTTTTTAGTGCTTTCATATAGTTTGTCTTCAACAAAAAAGTTAAGACCTGCATCTAAATAATTTGTATAGCCCCTGGAATGAAGATCGTTGACACCGTTTTTAACTGCAGATTCAAAAATTTTGTCATCCGCTTTGTCTAGTGGAATGACTTTTTCAACAACATACATTAAAAGTTCATCGAGTATAAGGCCACTAGGGGCGCCACTTGTTGTTTTTTTAACTTCGCCACCTCTAACATCGCAGTTTTCATATATACCAGCTGCTTTGAGTGCGGTTACGTTTGCGAGAGCCTCGTGCGCGTTGTTATCTATAAATATTACAGGAATACCAGGAGCTCGCTCTTCAATCTCCTCTGCATAACTTTTGGATTCATCCATACTGAGTATAAAATCTTCAATGTCAAAACCATAAGAAACCCAATATTCTGGCTTTGGGTTAGAATTGAACTTTTCTTCTAAAAGGGGTAGAAGCTCTTCGTATTTTTTTCCATAACCAGGGAATTGCTCGAACAAGCCCGACATTCCAATATAGTGACCATGTGCTTCTGTGCAGCCTGGAATTATCATGCCCTTGTCTGTTTGGTTGATAATTTGCGTTGTCCCCTCTTTAATATATTGTTTTGCGCCTTCTTTGTCTCCGACATAAATGTATTTGCCATCTTTTACGGCGAAGGCTTCTGCTGTGCCGTTGTTGTCGGCTTCTGCAGTGTAAATTGTGCCGTAGACGACAGTGTCTGCAACTTGCGAGTTGCCGCATCCTGTGCAAAGAGTGAATAATCCGAGTGCAAGAACAAAACATGACAAGACAGAAAATATAATTGTGATTTTTTTAAAAGAAGCACTTACTTTTGAATTTTTTCCAGTTTGTTTATTCATAATCACCCTTTTGTCGAAGAGTTGTCTTTCTATATTTTAAAATAAATCACCGTTAAATAGTAAAATTATAGTAATTCTTTTAAAGGGGGAATTATGGAGAACCAAAATTTTTCTAATAATCAACAAGGTCAGACTGGTCAAAATCAACAGCAAAATCAATTTCAACAAAATCAATCAGCGCAAACGCAGCGTCAGGTTCCACAACAAGCTCAATTCCAACAGAGCCAATTTCAACAACAAGTTTCACAGCAAGACCAAACGCAACAGGCCCGTTTGGCCCAGGCAGAACTTCAAAGACAACTTTCGATTTGTCCAAAATGCGGTAAGCAAAACCAAATTGGATCACAATTTTGCAACGATTGTGGTACCGAGCTTCCAAAACTAGAGGATCCAGAAGAAAAATCTAGCAAACGCGCAAAGACTATTGGTATTGTGGTTGCATGTATTGCCGTTGCGGCTTTAATTATTGGAATTATATTTTTCTTTAGCAATCAAAATGCACATAAGGGGCATGAAGTAAAACTAGTTATAAATGCTCAAGAATATTCAACGAGCAATGCTTCTAGAATTCCAATTCAAGTAAAGGGTGCAGACTTAGACCAAAAAGAATTCAACCAGGTTTTCTATGTTGATGAAAAAGGTCAAGGAATTGATCTTAAAAGTGGTTACTATACACTTACAGTTCTTGCTTCTCCATTGTGTGAAAAGGGAACTTATTGGTCTTTAGAACCTAAAGAGCTCTCTGCGAATATTACTAAGGATTTAGCTGCAGATGCAAGCTTTGATGATTTAATTGCAACTCCAATTAAGATGACTCCTATTGAACCAGGTAAAATTAATGAAAAAGATGTTAATACTTCTTATGAGTTAATGAAGAAGGATGACAAATTTGCATCTAAGGCTGATGCTTATAAAGAAGCAACCCTAAAGGCAAAAACAAATGCTGGTGCAGGTGAAAAAGCCGCTGCAGAGTTACTTGCTAAGTTACCTTTAGGAAATTGGAACTACACAGGAACTGCCGACGGCTATAAAGGATCAATGACAGTTAATGATAATTTTACTGCTTCAATTAAAGATATTAAATCGGGTCAAGCTGAAAGCTCTTCTTCCTTTAAACTTGAAATAGTTGCAGATTATCCTACAAGCACTAGTCTTGGTAGTCAGTGTTTTGCTGTTAGATATTTAAAAACATCTGGCTCGAGTGCCGACAGATATTTTATATTTGTAAAAGATAAAAATAAATTATATGAATGTGTCGATTCGAACTTTAGTATTTCAGATGATGATGCTAAGAAATTTAACAGTGGGGAATGCTGGTCAAAGGCATAAATTAGGCTAGATGAACTCACAACAGTTTCTTGTCTTTTTTAATTTATATGTAAACAATAAAAGCGAGCCTTATATTTTGAGGCTCGTTTTTATTAATAGGAAACATTGATGTGAACAAAACGCAAATTCGTAAAAAGTTAATTAACAGGCGAAAATTAATTCCTTTAGAGTCTAGAATTATTCAAGAAAGATTTGTTTGTTCTAGGTTAGAAGAATTGATTTCATCAAAACCGAGGTATAAAATTGCCGTATATTCAGCTTTAAGAGATGAACTTAATATAGAAAAATTTTATAAAAAACTAAATCCCTTACAGGTGTTTTTTCCGGTGTTAATCGGTAAGGACATGCTTTTTTACAACACTAAGGATTTTGAAGCGCCATTTGTTGAAGATCCAATTCGAAAGTATTCAACTGAAGATTTTGAAGAGCATGACTTGTGCCAGCCACAAGATTTTACCCATGTAATTGTTCCGCTTGTTGCATTCGATAATCAAAACAATCGACTTGGCTACGGTGGTGGTTATTATGACAGGTTTTTAAAACAAGTGAAGCCAAGCTGTCAAATTTATGGAGTTGCTTTTAAAGAACAATTAATAGAATTAGTGCCAGTAAAAAAACATGACATTGCTCTTCCCAAAATTATTTATATGCCTTAGTATAAAA
>JAKSUU010000046.1 GCA_024408695.1 Coriobacteriales bacterium
AAGGGCCCTGTTACTGTTGCGTTCCGCATCGCAAGGGCCCTGTTACTGTTGCGTTTTTTCCTATTTTTTTTCATTAATTTTTTAGAATCTTTTTAGAAATAATTCCTTGTTTTCACTATTTTACTTCCTTGAAATTTAAGTTAATGTAGCGTATCCTAATTTTGAAACTTGCTGAAAGGAAGGCTATATGGACTACGAAAAAGAAATTAATGTTAACACAAAGGTACAAGACAGTATTTTTTGTGATTTATTTGGTCGCAAAAAGTATATGTTTGAGATGTACCAATGTTTGCATCCAGAAGACACCAAAACTAGAATGGAAGATCTTGTGCAAATCACGCTCAAGCCGATATTTAGCTACGATATTTATAATGATTTAGGTTTTTTGGTTAATGGCAAGCTTATAATTCTTGTTGAGGCCCAAAGCACCTGGTCAGACAATATTGTTGTGAGAATGTTTTTGTATCTTGCTGCGACGCTAGAAAACTATATTAGAAAAAATAAGATAAATTTATACAGAGGAAAAACAAAATTGCCAAATGCCGAGCTGTATGTTATTTATACAGGTACAAAAAAGGATGTTCCGCAAAGTTTGAGTATATCAAAAGATTTTTTTAATGGTCAATATCCTGGTTATGATTTAACTGTTAGAATTATTAGAAGCAGAAACAAAAATGATATTATAATGCAGTATGTAAGCTTTTGCACTATCTTTAAAGATTTTTGCGATAGTTATGATAAAGAAGAAGCTATAAATTTAACGATTAAAACTTGCAAAAATAAAAACATTTTAAAAGATTATATTGAACAGCATGAAAATGAGGTGAAAAGCGCGATGAGTATAATTTTTGATCAAGAATTTATTACAGAAACTATCATTTATAATGAACGCAAAGAAGCCTATGAAGAAGGCTTGGCAAAAGGTATGGCTGAAGGTATTGAACAAGGTATTGAACAAGGTAAAATAATTAGTGTTATAGATTTGTATAAAAAACAAGCTGTTAGTTTAAAAGATGCGGCAATACTTTTAGAAGTCTCGGAAAAAGAGTTTTTAGCTCTTGTTGATTCGTCGGCTAAATAAATTTATGCAAAAAGCGAAAATTACGAATCATAGTTTTGCTGATAGCATTCCAAAGCTTAGTCTAAACGCATATAAATATAGCCGAGGCCAAGCAATAATTTTAGCTGGCTCAAATGATTATTACGGCGCAGCAGTCTTGGCGACACTTGCAAGCGAGCGCACTGGTGCCGGTTACACTAAACTTGTCACACCAAGAAATTGTGGCAAACTTGCAAGCGCGCACATTATATCTTCGCCAATTATCTTTTTGGAGAATAATGCAAATTATTTTACAAAGGCGGACCTTAAAGTAGTAGAGCAATCTCTTTGCAAAGTCAACGCGCTTTTAGTAGGCCCTGGCATAGCTCAACAAAAATGCACAAGAAAATTTTTGGAAAATCTCCTGTTAAACACAAAAATTAAATGCCCAATTGTTTTGGATGCCGATGCTTTAAATATCATTGCTAAAATTCCAAAAATTTTGCGTAAGTGTAAAAACAAAAACATTATTATTACACCACACGAAGGCGAGGCGCACCGCCTTGCGCATTCAATAAAAAAACCAGCTCAAACACTCAAAATGCCTGCCTGCGATAATCAACTTGCTCCTCACGATTACAAGCGTCTAAAATTGGCAGCAAGACTTGCGCATTATTATAAAGTCACCTGCATTCTTAAAGGTCATCATACTATTATTGCAAATCGCGACTCTTTTTATATAGATACGCTTGCAGATGCGCGCCTTGCCAAAGCAGGTACAAGCGATGTTTTAGCAGGTATTACAGTTTCTTTGCTTGCACAAGGTCTAAGCACTTTTGATTCAGCGGTTCTTGCAGTTGACATCCATTCAAAAGCATCCCAAATCGCTACTAAAAATCAAAGTGAACTTTCGCTAACCCCACTTGACCTTGTTGAAAACATAGGATACGCTATTAAAGAAATTCAATTTGAATCTTAATTCTGCGCCCTGCTTAATTTTGTCAGCGTCAAATTTTTCTACATACCAAATTTTTCTACATACCAAATTTTTCTACATACCAAATTTTGCACCCTACCTAATTTTGCCATCTGCTAAATTTTCTTACGTACATGCATAAAATTACATTAAAAAATCATTTATTTTTTACAAAGAGTAAAATAATATAGCGTTAATTTTTGCAAAAAGGTGCAATTTTGACTATTGATAATACAAATTATTTTGGTTCAAATGTAAATATTCCAGATGACTTTGGCAAAAAAAAGGACAATTTAGGTCAGCCTTTATCTTCGCCTAAATTGAGCCTTGAAAATATTAAATTGCCTTCATCTTATAGTGTTGATACATTAACTCGCGACGCATGGATTGAAATCGATCTTAATGCTGTATATAATAATATTAAGCGAGCGCAAGCACAATTGCCATATGGCTGCGAAATTATGGCTGTTGTTAAGGCGGATGGCTACGGTCATGGTGCCATTGAATGTAGCAAAGTTGCACTTCAAGCCGGTTGTACTCGTTTAGCTGTTTCTAATATAGAAGAAGCAGTTGAACTTAGAGATGCAGGTATCAATGCTCCAATAGTCCTTTTGTCGCAACCACCTGTCGAAACGGTTGAATATCTGCTTGCTTACGACATCACGCCAAGCTATTTTACCGCACAAATTGCCCTTCAAGCTGCAGACATTGCAGACAAATACGGTAAGGTTCTAAAGTATCATTTAATTGTCGACACAGGCATGAACCGCATTGGACTTCAACCAAACGAAGCCTGTGACTTTTTACAAAATCTGTCTTTTCATCGGGCTCTAGAGCTAGAAGGTATATTTACTCACTTTGCTACTGCCGATTGCGAAAGCGATTGGGAATTCAATACACAACTTAGAAAGTTCAATAACTGCTTAGATGAAATTAAACAAATGGGCATAAACCCAGGTATTGTTCATGCTTCAAATTCTGCTGCTATTTATCGCTATCCACAGGCACATTTTGACATGGTACGCATGGGTGTTACAATGTATGGACTTTACCCCTCAGAAGTTTTCGAAGATAAAATTGACCTTGAACCCGCAATGTCTATTAAAGCCAAAATCTCTCACATTAAAGAACCAAATGTTGGCGAAGGCGTAAGTTATGGCCTTGAGTATCGTATTGGCAAACACGTTCAAATTGCAACTCTTCCACTTGGTTATGCCGATGGTTTGCCATTTAAACTTTCAGATAAAATGCTTGTTGCCTGTAACGGCAATTTATATAAGCAGGTAGGACGCATCTGTATGGACCAGTGTATGTTCGAAGTTTCTTTAGAACATTCACTTACAACTAGACCCGCCCCTTTGCGTGTTGGCGATGAAGTTGTTATTATTGGAAAATCTGGCGACAAAACATTAACTTTAGAAACTATGGCACAATCCTGTGGCACTATAAATTACGAGCTTGCATGCAATTTTGGCTTAAGATTGCCAAAAGTGTTTGTATAATAGATGCCTGTAGTCCCCCTGCTTTTTATGTCTAATTATTTCATTTCTAATAGTTCTAACGATAGCATAGAGTTTGGTGAGCGTCTTGGCGCGCATTTAAAATCTAATGATCTTATTTTGCTTAACGGAGACCTTGGTGCAGGTAAAACGCAAATTACAAAGGGCATTGCTTTGGCATTTGGTATTAAACAAGAAATTTCTTCGCCAACTTACCCCATTTTAAATGAATACAAGGGTGGGTCCTTGCCTTTATATCATTGGGATTTTTATAGGCTTGAAAGTTACGATGAGCTCGAAGACCTTGACTTTGACTACTTGGTTGAAAGTGGGGGAATTAGCGTTGTTGAATGGGCTCAGCGTTTTAAAGATGAAATTGTTCAAGATTTTATTGAGTTTGACATTGAAAAAATTGATGAAAATTCCCGCAAAATAACACTTGTTAGCACAAATGATCGTAGCAATCAAATTAAAGATTCACTTTTTGCATAGAGTGAAGAGAATTTATTCAAAGCAAGCTTGCTTTTTACCATCAAAAAACTTAGCAATCCAAGTTTGAAACTTACATTTTTCTTAAAATCAAGTTATCTATAATATATAAGTTAAAAATTAGTTATTATTATATATATGAATAATTAGACGTTTTTTATGGCAGAAACAAATCCATATAAAATACTGGGCTTAAGTGATAACGCAAGCAAAGATGAGGCTACAAAGGCCTATAGAAAGCTTGCAAAAAAATATCATCCAGATCTTAATCCAGGTGACGATAATGCAGCTAAGAAGATGGCAGAAGTCAATGCTGCATACGATGCCATTATGAACGATGAACCCTATGGACCAAAAGCTCGCCAAAATCCTTATACTGGCTATCCGCCACAAAACCCTTATGGTGGTGCGGGATACGTTGATCCCTTTGAAGAGATGTTTAGGCAAGCTCAAAGGCAAAGTCAGCAGCAATCTGCTCAAGGACAAGGCCAACCAACTTATAGGCGAACTACAGTTTCACCTGCTAATGGCTGTTTGCGTGTAATTATAATTATTTTAGCTGTTAATCTTTTGTTTACTTTATTTCTTGGTAGGGGATGTTTTTCTCCTTTTGCAACACGACAAGCACAACAGCAAACTAATCCTTACAGTCAATCTCAACCATACGACAATAACAACCAAAACGGAAATGGTTCTGGCAGCTCAAAAGGTCAAAACGATTCCGACAGTTCTAATGGTTCAAACGATTCTACCGATACAGACAGTTCTAGTAGCTCACGAGGCCAAGGACAATCAGAAGGCAATTCTTCCTCTAGTCCTTCAGCAAATCCAAGTAGCAAAAGAACTAATACGGTTAGTGTGGTTTTTTCAAATTTTGCAAACAATTTTATTTCATTAGACACTAGCAACATTTTTGTTGATAATAAATTTATAGAAGATCATAATTTTAGTTATAGATTTTCTTTTTCTGGTAATTCTTAGGGTTAATTATAATGAGTGTAATTTCTGCTATACAAAGACCAGTTAAACCCAAGGACATCAAACATCCTTTACGCACGCTTGTTCTAGTAATTATTGCAGTTGCCATATTTATTGTGACAAGTTTTTTGATTTCTAAACTTGTAACTGGTAGCATTATTGCCCCTACATCTTATGAAACTTTTGTGGCTACACCTATGGAGTACAGTTTAACCGCAAAGGGAAGCGGAAAAACAGATTCAGCTGGCACTACAGTTATTGCTCCTGAGGTCGATGGCACAGTAGAAAAAGTTTTAGTTGATGCCGACAACGATGTTGCAGAAGGAGACATTTTATTTACTATTTCTTCTTATGAGATAACCCAAGCTCAGTCTAAGGCTCAGATAGATTATGAAACAAAACATAAAGAATATACAAACGCCCAAGAACTTGTAGAAAAAAAATCCGATGCCCTAGATGCTGCAAATGATGCCTTACAAAAGGCAAAAGCTAAAGGTGGCAAAGAAGGTGATTATCGTTTGCTCGAAGCCGCCGTTACTCGTGCACAAAAAGAATACGACAACGCTTCTACTTCTTGCGATAAATTGAATTCTCAGTATAATGCAGCATTTAACACTTTAGAACAATGTAATACTATGGTAGATAAGCTTACTGTTAAAGCTCCAAAAGAAGGTCACATTACAAAAGTTAATGTTAAAGTTGGTGACGATACAAGAAAATATAAAGATGAAGAAGGCGCTATTCAATTAGTTAATGCAGATGATCTTGTTGCTGTTGTTTATATTGATGCTCAAAAAGCCCAGCGCATGAGCGCGGGTCTTGAAGCAGATGTAACTATTAAGCAAGAGAATTCGACAGATTTAAATAAAAATGCATCAGTTAAAGCCGTGGGTACCACTCCCATTACGGTTACAGAAGAAGTTAAATTAGCTCAAAATGTCGAAAAAGAAAATAAAAGAGATGGAATATTTGGAGTCATAGATTCTATTGTTGGGTTCTTCTCTGGAAAATCGAGTAGTTCTAATTCTAACGACACACAACAAGAATCTACCACTAAAGAAAACACATACTACGAAGTAACTTTAGCGTTTGATGAAGTACTAAAAGGTATTAAAATGGGCTCTGTCTGCGAAGCTACTATTGACATTAAAAATTATAAAAAAGTCTATAAGGTCCCAGAAACTGCAGTTGGACAAAATGAATTTTCAAAATACGTAAAAGTTCTTTATGTTGATGGAAATACAAAAAATCAGCCCGTTTCTATTATTGACACAGCCGAGGATGGCGACTTAATTGTTAAAGGCAATTATATTACCGAGGGTATGCAAATTTGCGTTAGATATTAATTTGGAGCTATCGTGATTTGTGCCTTTGATACTAGCTGTGATACTTTAAGCATTGCACTTGCAAGTGATGATGGAAAAATTTTAGCAACAAAAGAATCTTGTGCCAAACAAATTTCTAACCAGCAATTAGCCCCATCTTTAAAAGAAATGATTGCGCAATGTGGAACAAATGTTAAAGAAATTAGTGCGATTTTGTGTGGGACAGGCCCAGGTTCTTATACAGGAGCACGAATTGGAATTGCAACTGCTAAGGGCTTAAGCTTTGCCTTGGGTTGTAAGGTTTTTGGCTTTCAAACTATTGATTCTTATGCGTGGGGAATGTTTGCGTGTGGTTATAGGGGCTCGCTTTTAGTTGCAAATGATGCCCTGCGCAAGCAACTATATGTTGGAGAGTTTTTATTGTCCAACGAAGCACCTTTCGTTAAGCGCATTTTGCCTACAAAAATTGTTGATACAAGTGATTTTTTTGAACAGTTTGCTTGTGATGTCAAGAGTACGGCGAATGATGAAATTAATTTGGATGGTCGCATCTTTTGCGGTAATGCCTGTATAAAATATTCTGAGTTCGTTGATGATGCCGGTATGAATTTTTGTAAGGATTTTGTCAATCCATCCTCGCAATATTTTGTGGATGCCTATGTAAATAATTTTGAGAACTGCAAAAAACGTGTAGCAAGTTCTAAGAGTCTTTTGCCATTTTATGCTCGGCTTTCAGATGCTCAAGAGGATGAAAGTGCTCGCGCAATAGATGATGCGGCTAAAGCTCAGCGCTCAAAAATTGATCAACGCCATATACAAGATTTATATTTTCATCCAGTTAGTCTGGATGATATTGATGAGTGTGTTGAACTAATGCGTGCAGAGATGGGCTGTGATGCATGGGATGCTTTCTTGCTTAAAAGTCATGTTAAAGATAAAAATAATATTTGGTTTTGTGCGCGAATAGATAGCAAAATTGTGGCATGTGGTGGCGGTGCCGTTTTGGGTGATGCATTTGAACTTTATAAGATTTGTGTTAATGGAGCTTATCGAGGCAAAAAAGTTGCCACTAAGTTGCTTAGTCGATTGTGCCAAGATGCTCGAGTTTTTGGTGTTGATAAATTATGCCTTGAGGTGCGTAAGAGTAATGAAGGTGCCCGTGCATTTTACGAGAATTTTGGGATGCAAGACTGCGGCC
>JAKSUU010000047.1 GCA_024408695.1 Coriobacteriales bacterium
CAAAAACTATTTACATTATAAAAAAATTAGAAAAATAATAAAAATTATTCTTTTGATAAAATAAATAAGTTTTATTTATTAAGAACAATGAGCAAGTTTTCTAAATTTGTACTTTATGCCTGTTTTAGTGGGCTTTTAATAGCAGTAGGGGCTATCGCTGTTTTTCCGGTCGTAGCTTTTGCATATGTAGACCCATCCGTTATGACCTACACAATCCAAGCTCTTGCTGGGGTTGCTGTTGCCTTATCAGCCGTTCTTAGTGTTGCATTCAGACGTAGTCGACGAGCCATAATGAAACTATTAGGCATCGACGAAAATCAAAAAAAGGATGTTGACCCTTCTGTAACTAGGCAAAAAACATCACTGGCTCGCCCTTACAAGCTCCTTAAATCACAAGGTACATCAAATCGCCGTGGGGGTCATCATATTGTTAAAAAGAAAAGCGCTGGTTTTTTTAAACGCTTAATTTTTGCAATTTTAGCTAGCCTAGCAGCCACTTGTACAATTTTAGTCGTTCCAATCGTTGAAACCATTAAAGGTTCAGAAGCTGACCTTGCCTTCAACTTTGCAACTCTTTGGCCACCCATATTTCAAGTTGCAATAATAGTTGCTGCTGTTATTTTTATTGTTCTTCTAATTATGTGGGGTCGTGTTTTTGATGTTTTATTTGCTCTTGTAACAAGTGCAGCATTTTGCGTATGGCTACAAATAATGTTTTTAAATGGAGATATGCCTTCTGCAAATGGCACAGCACTTGATATGAGTTTGTATCAAAGTCGAATTATTATAGGCATAATTGTGTGGGCACTTGTTGTTATAGCAATGCTAGTTTTAATGATTTGGAAGCGAAAGATTGGCAGAGGCGTTTGTACTTTGCTTTGCATTGGACTTTTAATTACACAAGGAGCTGCTCTTGTTGGAATTTATTCGTCTGCGAACGAAGATGCAAAAATGAATACTGAGCTTATCGATTCAAGCAATATTAAGGGTGATGTGACTTTAACGGATGATGGACTCAACACACTTTCTACAAAGAAAAATGTTATTGTATTTGTTTTAGATACCATGGATAACACAATTGTCGACGAAATAGAAAATAGATATTCTGATTTATATGATGGCTTTGAAGGTTTTACGCGTTACGATAACAATACAGGTGCATTTATTCCTACGCGTCATGCTCTTCCCTACTTAACTACTGGGTCCTGGCTTAAAGATGACGAAACAGGCGATGACTACATTGAAACGCGCTACCAACGTTCAACTTTCTTAAGAGACATATATGACCAAGGCTATAGCGTTGGTGTCTATACCGACACAATGTATGAAGGTAAAGAACTTTGGAAAGATTTTATAATGAATCTTAGAACCGATTTTGAGATCCGCCTTAACGAAGATGGCATCGTTGATTCATTTCTTAAAACAGCAGCATTCAAAGATTTGCCTTGGGCATTTAAAGAAAACTTTTGGTTTAATACAGATGAAATTAACAACAGCTTAATGATAAAAGATCAACAAAATACATCTAATGTGTATACAATGGGCGATTATCAGTATTGGACGGATTTAAAGGAAACAAAACGGCTTCAAGCAAGTGATACTAGCGGAGAAAATGGAGCTTTTAGATTTATCCATATTATGGGTGCCCACGAACCTTTTGATATGGACGCAAAAATGAACTATCTTGGAGACCAAATTTATAATGGTTCTTATACAGATGCAAAAAGTTATGCGACATTTAAAATTGTTAAAGAATATTTGGACCAATTGCGTACACTTGGACTTTACAACAATGCCTCAATTATTTTAACTGCAGATCATGGATTCTATTCAAACCGTGGTGAAAGCTTGAACTATACAGAATCTCCATTTTTAATGGTAAAACAAGCAGGCCAATTTGAAGGCAAAGTGAAACATAGCAAAATTCAAACAAGTCATAAAGATTTATTTCCCCAAATAATAAAGATGGTTGGTGGCCAATATGCACAATATGGAACACCAATAGATGAAGTTGCTGAAGGCAAACGCGACAGATACTGCTTTACCACCTGTGGAGATGTTCCAGATACTGCATACATCGAGTGTAAAGTTTCTGGTGAAGCAACTAGTCTAAGTGCATGGTCTCACACAGGAAGACGCTGGGATATAAAAAAGGAAAAAAATCAACGTTAACTAATATCTTTATTCCACTTATACCACATAACAATACTTACGCCTAAAAATACAAGCCACATAACAATAGAACTTGCCGCATTTGGAATGCCGTTGTATAAAGCTATAGACCACATAATTACTTCTGCTGTGTTAACTATCAACCACAATGGCCATTGCTCGCAATAGCGACCTACTTCTATAATCATTGCTACAAGCGAAACAAAGGTTGTAGTAGAGTCTAAAATTGGCTGAGAATCCTGCATATAAGTTAAAATTATCGCAAAAATAGCACATCCTGCAATAATGATTCCTAAAACTACTAGACGCATTTTTGTACTTAATTTGCGCTTTTTAACTGTAAAATCTTTTGCTTTATCAATGTTTTTATTCCAAATGAATAAACCAATAATATAAACAGGCATGTAATAAATAATGTAAAGTAATCCATCGCCATAAAGTTGAGCATTCAAGGCAATTATTGCATAAATGATTGAATTTACAAATCCAAAAATATAACAAAGTCTCTTGCCCTTGCCATTTAATAATACAAAAGCAATTCCTGTTATGGCATTTGCAATGCCCAAAATTGTATCTTGACTCCAAATTGAAATGAAAATAACAATTGCTAATACCAAGCAATATAAAAGGATTTCGCGTTTGGTAAAACCAGTAAACTCTTGAATAAAGAAAGTTTTAAGTTGAGCTAATGCTCTTTTCATATTTACTCCTTGCTTTGCATTATCAAAGCAGTGTTATCGGTCGTGGGACATCCCACCTCTCAGCCTTGGGACTCGCGCATATGTCACCTCTGCGGCACGCTTATTGCGAGCTTTTGAGCTCCCGAGAATTTTTATTATACCAAATTGTGATTTGTTTATATGATTTGATTTAAAACACCAGACATTTCAACTTTACAATTTAAAAAATCCTCAAAATAGTATAAAATCTTTTTTTATGATTAAACTAAAAATAAATACTAAAAAGATTAAAATAATTCTCCTAAACTCACTAATCATTGCCTTTAGTTCTCTTATAATTTTTCCTAAATTTGCCCTGGCATATGTAGATCCATCTGTTATGACCTATACGATACAAGCACTAGCCGGAGTAGCGGTCGCACTTTCTGCTGTGCTAAGTGTTGCATTAAGACGTAGCAGAAGATTTTTAATGAAAAAATTAGGAATAGATGAAAACGCAAATAAAGATATTGAAATTGAAGTAGTAAAAAGCGAAAATAGACTCGATAGCCCAATAAATATCAAGAGTCGTAAAAATAAACACAAAGACATTAACCTAAAACTAAGATCACGCATTATATTTTCACTTATCGCTTCGTTTTCTACAACACTTACTGTTTTTTTTGTGCCTATGCTCGATGTTATAATCGGCTCTAAAAACTCGTTAATTATTGATGCTAACATGCTTATACCCATTGCAATAATTTTTAGTATAGTTGTATTTGTAATGCTATTTGTTATACTAGTTGTTTGTCGTGGAAAACTATTTGATATTTTATTTGTAATAGTAGGATCTATTGCTCTTTGCGTGTGGCTACAACTCATGTTTTTAAATGGCACAATGCCTACTGCCAACGGTGCCGAATTAAATGTTACTATAATGTCAAAAAGAGTCCTCATAGGTTTAGCCGTTTGGATTATTATAATTATTGGGGCTTTGGTGCTTACGATTTTAAAAAGAAAAATCGGAAGAAATACCTTTCTTATCATTTGCAGTTGTCTTTTAGTTGTTCAATGTTTTGCAGCGATTGGATCACTTGTTAAGCTAAATGAAACAGATACAAATAACTCAAACGCAACTAATCAAAAGCTTGTTGTTACAAATGATGGATTATCAAGCGTATCAACCAAAAATAATGTTATTGTATTTGTTCTTGATGCTTTAGACAATAATCAAGTTAACGAATACGAAAAAATGTATCCTGATATTTATGATGGTTTTGATGGCTTCACAAGATACCCTGATAGTTCAGGAGCCTATATTCCTACCGCTCTTGCACTACCCTACCTTATGACAGGCGAAGAAATAAAATACGAAGAAACTTACTCACGTTATTATACTCGCAGATTTGAAGATTCAAGTTTCATCAAAGACATTTACAACAATGGATACAGTGTAGGCTTATATTCAGACACTTTTTCTGGAGGCGAGCCATACTTTAAAGATTACACTCTAAACATTAAACCTAACTTCACCATAAGTTTAAATAATGTGGCAGCTACTAAAAAGCTTTTGAAATGTGTTGGGTTTAAAACTGTACCATGGATTATTAAAAGCCCATTTTGGTTTAATACTGATGAAATCAACAATAGCATTATTAATAAGGATGATTCAAATGCAAGTAACCCATACACCATCAACGACTATGAATATTATACTCAGCTAAAGTCAAATAAAAAACTTGAAACAAGCGATACAGCTGAAAAAGGAGCATTTAGGTTAATCCACTTAAATGGAAATCACTACCCCTGCGACATGGATGAAAACATGAACCATATTGAAGAGCCTCTTTATTCAGATGAGGCAAGAGCTGCAAAGGCATATGCATCCTTTAAAATTGTAAAAGAATACATAGATCAACTTAAAGCGCTAAATTTATACAAAGACACAACGCTTCTTGTAATAGCAGATCACGGCAATCCTGTTTTACGAAAACAAGAACAAGAAAAACCAGTAGACTCGCCAATACTATTTATAAAACCAGCTGGTGCAAATACCGGAATACTTCAACAAAATCATAAAGCTTTAACCCAAAAAGTATTTCATTCAACCGTTCTAAAAGCGCTAGGAATAAATTACGAAAAATATGGTCCCGCATTAGATGAATATAACAATACGGGTGATAGATACTGCATAGAATTTTATGGAGACCCAGTCATTGAGGGTATTGAAGAATACAAAATTTCTGGTAACGTACAAGATATAAATAGCTGGTCGAAAACTGGATATAGTTGGGATATAAATAAATAAGATTTTATTATCATTAAAACAAAATAATAAAAGTAAAACATCAAAATAAAATGCGAATTAACAACAAAATTATAAATTTATCAGAAATTCTTGTTTGTGCTCTAGCAATATCACTTTTTTCAATTATCATTTGCCCGTCAAATGCGTACGCATATGTAGACCCTTCAGTTATGACCTACACTATTCAGGCACTTGCAGGAGTTGCTGTTGCATTATCTGCAGTCCTAAGTGTTGTGTTTAGACGCACGCGAAAAGCTATTTTCAAATTTATTGGTTATGATGAGAATGCAAAAAAAGATATCGAAGCCGAGATTATTAAACAAGAATGTCAATTGGAAGAAAAAGCACAATTTATATACTGCGATGATCACAAGAAATTGTTTAGAGCAAAAACAAGTTCTTTAGGTCAAAAACAAAAAAAAGCATTCAAAATTGTCATATCATCATTATGTAGCGTGGGCTTTGTTTTAACGGTAGTAACGGTACCAACTTTAGACTTATTTATTTCTTCAAGTAATGCCTTAATCTTTAATCCAAATAGTTTAATTCCATTTCTTATGATTGTTTCTGTTACTCTAGCTCTAATGATATTTTTAATTCTTCTTATAATAAAAGAAAAACATCGACTCATTTTAATTGCAATAATTACCACAATCGCTCTTTTATGCTGGTTACAAATGATGTTTATAAATGGCCCATTGCCAGCAGCAGATGGCGAGAGTATTAATATGAGTAATTATCAATTTCACATATTTCTTGATATTGCAATATGGATTACTGTAATAATTACTTTTATAGGCTTAGCTGTAATTAGAAAAAAAGAGTCCTATTTATGTAGCTTATTAATTTGTACAGCGCTAATTATTATTCAAAGCACAGCTCTTGTAACAATAGCAGGTGGTAATCAAGTATTCACTGGCAATCCCACCGCGAAAGAAAGCATAGATGCAGACGATAAAAATTATGCTGTAACAACTAATGGTTTATACGAAGTCTCATCCAAAGAAAATGTTATTGTTTTTATTATAGACACACTAGATAACGGGCAATTAAGCCAAGCCGAACTAACTTTTGATGATATATATGATGATTATACTGGATTTACTAGATATGTAAATTGTTCAGGATCGTATTTCCCAACTCAACTTGCAGTTCCATATCTATTAACTGGCAATGATATCAAAGATGATGAAAACTTTGGAGATTACCTCAATAGACGATTTAAGGACTCCCATTTTATCAAAGATATTTATGATCAAGGCTACGAAATAGGCTTATACTCAGATACATTAAGTGATGGCAGACCCGAACTATATAAATACACAACAAACATTAAAAAGGACTTAAATTTCCCTATAAATTACATTGGTACATTGCAAATGTTTGCAAAAATAATTTGCTTTAAATGCCTACCCTGGACTTTTAAAGAAATTTTTTGGTTTACAACTGATGAGCTTAATCAAAATATCCTAATCAACGATGGTAGTTCCACCGCCCCATATCTTATAAACGATTATAAATATTATCAAACCCTTAAAGAATATAAGCGTTTATCAATTTCACAAAATACAAATACTAACTCATTTCGGTTTATTCATTTGCAAGGACCACACAAGCCAATAGATATGGATAAGGATCTTAATCCCGTAACAAAATGTGAAGATAATTTGGATGCAAGACTAGATAAGCTATATGCTTGTATGAAAATAGTCAGAGAATACATTGTTCAACTCAAAGAATTAGGAGTTTATGATAATTCTACCATTATTATATCGGGAGACCACGGCATGGCATTAAGCTCTCACCAAGATGATGGGTCGCAAATAACATATCCTGAATCACCAGGTTTTTTAATAAAATATAAAAATGGCGCCGGTAATAAGATGTCCTATAATTCGTCTCCAATTAGTTTATTAGATTTTCAAGCAACAATATTAAAAGAAATTGGTGCTGATTACAAAGCCTATGGCACTCCTATAGATGAAATTGAATTAAAATATCGCGAAAGACCGTACACAATTAGACTTAATTCTGAACAACAAACCGGTGTAGCTTTACAAAAATATATTATAAAGGGAATAAAAGTAACAGATATTGATAACTGGGAAAAAACTTCTGTTTAT
Organism: Coriobacteriales bacterium; assembly: GCA_024408695.1. Lineage (GTDB taxonomy): Bacteria > Actinomycetota > Coriobacteriia > Coriobacteriales > QAMH01 > JAKSUU01. The sequence continues at coordinate 7,266 of JAKSUU010000047.1, forward strand.
CACGAAATTCCTGAAGATCTAAGAAGAAAATATTAAAGAGACTATTCGATTATTCCGCCACCAAGAACTAAATCATCTGAATAAAAAACAGCAGATTGTCCTGGGGAAATTGCAGATTGTGCCTCGTTAAAACTAACATAGGCACGCCCTTGTTCTTGCAAAATAACTTGACATGGCACCG
>JAKSUU010000048.1 GCA_024408695.1 Coriobacteriales bacterium
TCAGAACAAAAATCTAAACAATGCTTGCCTGGAGTTTTAAATGTTAAACGCTTTATTAATAATGATGGTATTTTTGTGGGAGATATGATTTTTGATGAAAATTCGAATCTAACTAAACCATACATTACTGTAGATCCAATGGACGAAACTAGAAGAGTGTCTTTTGATAATGTTGATACTGAAGTTAACTTATTGCAATCTCTTATGAAATCGGGTAATGTAGTTAACGATGATTGTGACATTCACAAAGCTCAGACACGTTGCATACAACAGTTAAATTCCCTAGACGACAGCATTAAAAGACTCCTTAATCCACATGAGTATCCAGCTGGTGTAGAAAAATCATTAATTGAACGCAGAAACGAACTTGTTTATAAAATGCGTGGTATTTCAAATTTAAGATAAACGTTTAATCGTGCAGCAGTCTTAACAAATATGATAAAATAAATAGAATAAATGTTGGGGATAAATATGAAAACATTAACAAAGAAAACTTTACTTATATGCATAACTGCAATACTTGCATGTTTTATGATTTTTTGTGCCTGTGGTTGCGATGCTTTTAACCTTGTTACAAATAAAGAGGTTAAAGCTGAACTCAATACAAAGGTTTCAGAATCTTCATTGCTAACAAAAGGCACATTAACTATTGGCGTTGATACTTCACAACTGCCATACGCTGGCAAAAATCAAGAAAAAGAAATTGTTGGATTAGATGTTGATTTAGCAAGTCAAATTGCATTAGAAATGGGTTTAAAAGCAAAATTTGTTGATATTTCCTCTAAAGGTATTACTGCTTTAACAAATAAAGAAGTTGATGTATGCTTTAATATGACTGCTAACCCAACAGATCCAAATTATTCTTTTACTAATCAATATGTTTTTGACGGCATATCTTTGTTCAGTCTTAAAGACAATAAACCACAAAACTTAAGTGCAATAAATTTTGAAACCGATACTTTTACTGTTGTAACTTCTTCTACAGCAGCAGTTAGTGCGCTTAATAGTACGATTCCGCAAAATAACGTAATTGCTGCTGGTTCAATTGAAGATTGCATACAAAATCTAAAAGAAAATAAAGCAAAATTCATGCTTTGTGATAGCGCCGCCGGCAATTATTTTACAAAATCTGCAAGCGAAATTACATGCAGTGGATTTATTGCAGCAAACACATTGGTCCCTAAATCTTGTGCTGTTTTAAAAACTAATGCAGCTTTATTAACAGCTTTAAATGATGCTATTAAATTAGTTAGTGATGGTGGGCAACTAAAAGTTATTGTTCAAAAATGGGAAGGTTCAAATGGAGAAATAACACTTCCTAAAAATGTTGATGCTTCAAAACTTTTACCTAGTTTTTTCCCTGCACCTCCTGCACAAGAAGATAAACCAGCATAATTTAAAATTGCCATTTTAAAAAGTAATATTATTAACTTTTTTAGATAGGGGTATAAATCATGAATATTGCAATTTCTGGAAGAAAAATTAATGTTTCTGACGCTTTAAAAGACTATGTTAATGAAAAGCTCGAAAAAGCATGCGAAAGCTTTGAAAGCGCGACCATTGATGCTGACGTTGTTTTAAGAGAACAAAATTTTCATAAAGGTCCAAATACAGCTATTTGTGAAATCACACTAAGGGCAAAAGGTAGCGTTATTAGAGTTAGTGAAAGAAGTGACAACCTACATAATGCAATCGATGAGGCATGCAATATTTTATCAAGACAAGTTCGCAAATATAAAACAAAGGTTTTAGACAAAAATTTTAGTCCAAATATACCAAAAAACAAAAGAGAATATATTCCACTAGATATTGACTCTTTAATTGATGAATCACATTATGATGATGAGGAAGACATGGACGATTTGTTAGTTCGTGAAAAAGAACTACCAATCGAACCTATGACTAAAGAATATGCTCTTGTTCAAACAGACTTATTAGGCCACGATTTTTATGTATACTTTGATCAAGACGACAAACAAATAAACGTTATTTACCATCGTCAAAATGGTGGATATGGCATCATTAAGCCAAAGGTCGTCATTTCATAGAAATACATTATTAAATTTTTAAAGATTTTTTATAAATTTTCTTTTTCGAATTTTTCGATAAAGTCAACAAGTTTTTCGACACCTTCGATGCTCATAGCATTATAAATGCTTGCGCGCATTCCGCCAACAGATCTATGTCCAGCTAAGTTTACAAGGCCTGCTTCTTTTGCTTGAGCAATAAATTTCTTATCAATTTCTTCATCTCCCGAAACAAAAGGTACATTCATAATTGAACGATTGTGTGGCGCAACTGTAGACTTAAAAATCTTAGAATTATCTAAACAATTGTATAAAAGCTCTGCTTTTGCATAATTAGTTTTAGCAATAGCCTCAAGACCACCAAGATTTAATATATGTTGAAAAATTAGTCCGCAAATATAAATTGTGTAAGTTGGTGGAGTGTTATACATAGAATCGTTATTAGAATAAGTAGTATATTCAAGCATAGTAGGGCAGATACTTTGTGCATTTTTTTCAAGTAAATCTTTGCGTATAATGACAATACAAACACCAGCTGGACCGGCATTTTTTTGAGCACCGGCGTAAATCATTCCATATTTCGTTACATCAATTGGTTCGCTTACAAAACAAGAAGACATATCTGCAATCAAAGGAACATTATTACATTTTGGAAGTTGTTTATAATATGTGCCGTAAATCGTTTCGTTTTGACAAATATAAAAATAGTCTGCATTAGGATTAACTTCAATATTTTCAACGTTTGGTATATATGAAAAAGTTTTATCTTCACTTGATGCAACACATTCAACATTTCCAAATTTTGTAGCTTCTTTGTATGCCTTTTTAGACCACGACCCGCTAACTATGTACTGCGCAAGACCATCTGCTGAAAGCAAATTTAAAGGAATAGCAGCAAATTGCATACTTGCTCCACCTTGCATAAATAAAATCTCATAGTCATCATTAATATTTAACAATTGCTTTAAAGAAGATTTTGTATTGGCAAAAATCTCTTTATAATCTTTGCCTCTATGGGACATTTCCATAACCGACATGCCAGTATCTTGATATTCAAGCATGTCATCTTGAGCGCATTTAAGAACATCTTCATAAATAGTCGCAGGACCAGCAGAAAAATTGTACAATCTAGACATAATTATTCCTTCAAAATAAAAGAACTATAAAATTAGAAACTAAATTTTGGCCATTTCGCCAGAAATTAGGTTATACCAATCTGTTGGGTCTTCGTGACCACTATAAATTTTTGCAGATTTCATTGTAAGAGTGCCACCATATAAAGGTGTACCTAAAGTTTTAACAACTGTATATATTCCTTCTTTCCAACTACTAAATTCTTTTTGACCATAGCCCCAGGCATTGTATGGATGAAAACATTTTACGCCCTTGCCACTTTCTGAAAGGGAAATTGCAGGAGCCCATCTTGGATCTACACCATAATCCCAGGCAGCTGCTGCATAATATTCGCCACATCCAGCTGTAGGACTGCCAGAAAGATATGCATCGATTCTGCTTGCCCAAGAATTCACAAAGGTTTTTTTGTTTTCTGACCAATCTACATTTTCTTTAGTAGCCGCAGCTGCACTACTTGAAACACCAGTAGTTTTAGCTTCTTCTTTTTGCTGAACTAAAGCAGCTTCTTGGTTTTTTTGACGTAAGCTAATAGCTTCTTCGAGGTTTGCTTTTGCAGCACTAGCTGCACCATCTGCATCAGATTTTGCTATTTTTAAATCGGAATAAGAGCTTTCGAGCTCTTTTTTTAATGTAGCAGTTTTATAAACGGCTTCGTAATTTTGCCCTATTATATAGTTATAAGAATCAACCATGGTTATAAGATCAGAAATATTATTTGCACTAAATAAGGACATAATCATATTGATGCGATTAGGTGTGAATTTGTAAAGTTCTTTTATACTATAGTTGCAACGCTCTTGCTGCTGAGGTAAAGCATCTTCAAGTTCTAATATACGAATTTTAATATTTGCAACTTCATCATCTAAAGCTGCTTGTTTAACTAGGGCATCTGCATATGCTTTTGCTGACTTTTCAATGTCGGTCTCGACATTTTGTAAGGAATCATCTTCGACTGCTAATGCAGTAGAAAAACTGGCCATTAAGGCAAAAACTAAAATGCTTGCGCAAAAAATAGAAGTTATTTTTTTAAACCTACTCATAAAGTTTGTTATTCATTAACAATATAAAGTAAAGCGTAACTAAATATTTTACTATAAAATGTAATAATTTGGCAAATAATTAAGCTTTTAAGCACTTACGCTAGTTTTGCTAAAGCATAAAACCCAAATTTGTTGTCGTATTTACAATCAATAAATTCACATTCATATAACTTGCCGAACTTAAGTGAAGTCATAGAATCAATGCAACAAATATGGTAACTATCTGAACGAGACAAATAAGAGTTTGCACACATAAGATTTCTTTTTGCCCAAATGTCGTTTTCGTCTTTAGGAAAGGATGATTCTATCAAAACAAGTTCTTGTGTGCCGATTCTTTTTTTTAAATCTTGCTTTTGGAGTTCATCTGAAATTGCAATTAATTTTGCAGATCTTTCATTTTTTATTTTTTCGTCAACCTGATTAGACATTAAAGCTGCAGGAGTGTTGTATCTTTTGGAGTATTTAAAAACATGGATTTTCATAAAGCCACATTTTTGACATACATCAATTGTTTGAGCAAAATCATTATCTGTTTCGCCCGGGAAACCAACAATAATATCTGTTGATAATGCAATATCCGGAATTTTTAGTTTAAGCTTAGAGACAGTATTCAAATAAAAATCAAGCGCACTTTTGCGTTGCATAGATTTTAAAAGATCTTTTGAACCGCTTTGTAAGGGGATGTGTAAGTGATGAGCAAAGCGACTACCTGCGCTAGCCATAAGCTTAATAAAGTCATCGCTTATATTATTAACTTCAATAGAAGAAACCCTTATGCGCTTTATTTGCGTTTTTTTTAAGATTTCTTTAATTAGCATGGTGATATTTATGCCTTCAAAATTATAAGCACCAATATCTATCCCAGTTAAAACAACTTCTTCGCAACCAGAATTAACTAGTTTTTGTATATAAGAAATAATGTGATTAGAATCAAATGAATAAGATTTTCCTCGTGCCTTATTTACAATACAATAAGCACAATTATTATTGCAACCATCTTGAATCTTAACATAACGACGCTTGCGGAATATATCTGAATCTTTAATTTTATTTGTAGTCTGCCAAGAAGACACAAGGGGTGACGTGCTAGCTTGATTATTTTCATTAATTATGGAGCCCAGTTTTAAACTCCCAGCATCTTTTAGAACTTCTTTTAACAACATTTCTGGATTGTTAAAATATTTAGGAGAATCTGAAATTTTTAAAAATTGAGCCACATTTATATTTACAGCGCATCCAAAAACATAAATTTGGTCAGCTTTACATTTGAGCAATTGTCTAAGAGCTTTTTTTGATTTAACATCGGCTTCATTAGTAACTGTACAAGTATTAAGAATTAAAAAATTTGCATTAGTTTTATTTGTATAAACAAAGCCTGCATCTATAAGTTTTTCAGATATATAGTCGCTTGTAGCTAGATTAGACTTGCAACCAAGAGTTTGAATGTAAAAGGTCTTATTCATTTCCTAAAGAACCAAGAATATACAATGCAAGGGCAACAGCAACCGTACCAGCTGTTTCGGTGCGCAATTTTAAATGACCAAGAGAACAAACCTTAACTTTTTGCCCAAAGGCATCTCTAAATGTGTTAATTTCGTTTTCACTAAGACCACCTTCTGGTCCAATAACAATTGCAACCTTTGAATCCATATCGCAACCAGCAAGAGCTTTGCCTAAAGATAACGGCTTGTCATCTGCATCTTTATCTGCATCTTCCCAAGCAATAACAACTCTATCGTAATCAGAAATCTTTCCAATTACTTTTTCAATAGTAGCTGGCTTGTTAACAATTGGCAAAATAGTTCTACCAGATTGTTTGGCAGCACTTAGTGCAATTCTGCGCCATCTATCACCTTTATGAGCACGTTCATCGTGAGCAACACGAACAATAGTGCGTTCAGATAAAAAGGGGATGATTTTTTGAATGCCAAGCTCTGTGGTCTGACGAATAGTTTGACCCATTCTATCACCTTTAGAAATACCTTGGACTAAGGTTAAGTTGGGTAATTTTTTTACTTTTAAGCCTTTGATAACCTTAACATATACTTCTCCGTTGTCTACGCTTAAAATTTCGACTTCCCAGCTTTTGTTGCCTTCTGCAAAAACAGCAATATGTTCACCTGGTTCGATTCTTCTAACAAGAATGTGGTTGTATTCTGTTGCATCTAGATCAAGCAATACATTATCTTCTATGTTAATAGGAGAATTTATGAAAAATCTTGGCAGGGACATAAATATTCCTTTCAAAAATTTTAAATAAGTTTTATTATATGATACTATATTTATAAGTTCGTAGAGGTCTCTATTCGCTTACAATCCAAAATTTTTTCTCTTTTTTGTTTTTTTAAGGAGCATTATGAAATTTTATTTAGACACAGCTAATCTTGAACAAATTGAAGAAGTAGCATCGTGGGGCGTTCTCGCTGGTGTTACAACAAATCCATCTTTATATGCAAAAGAAGGAGGCAAATTAGCTGATTTCGAAAATCATCTTAAAAAGATTGCTACTATGGTCGATGGACCAATTAGTGGGGAAGTGACTGCAGAAACTGCTGATGAAATGTTTGAACAAGGTAAAAAAATTGCTGCTATTGCACCAAATATGATTGTTAAAGTTCCAATGACAGTAGAAGGCCTTAAAGCTTGTAAAAAACTATATGATGCAGGCATAGATGTAAATATGACCTTAGTGTTTAGCGTTCCACAAGCAATTTTAGCTGCTCAAAGTGGGGCTCGCTATATTAGTCCGCTTGTTGGTCGTTTTGATGATAATGGTCAAGATGGTTTAGAACAACTTCATAACATCATTTTTGCTATAGATAATTATGAATTCGATCATGATGTAGAAATTATTGCCGCCTCAATTAGAAGTGTCAATCATGTTACACAAGCAGCTTTAATGGGAGCTGACATTGCTACTATTCCATATGCAATTCTTAAAAAATGTGTTAAACATATACTTACAGACCAAGGGTTAGAATCATTTAAACGTGACTGGGAAAAGGTCACATCTGCATAAATATAATTTAATTACAGCAAAGGATAAAACATGCCAAGAACTTCAAAAAAGGCTGAAGAAAAAGAAACTGAAGCCACAGAGCCAAAAGCAAAGACTACAAAAGCTAAAACTACAAAGGTAAAGACAACAAAAACTGC
>JAKSUU010000049.1 GCA_024408695.1 Coriobacteriales bacterium
TTCTAAACTTTCGCATTCGTGATCAGTGGAGATAGCGGCATTTAAATATGCCTGTAACTTGTCTTCACTTACACCAGGCGCATGACCATCAATAATTAAATCATTGTTTAATGCACTAACGCATTTTTCTAAACAAGCTTTGTCTTTTGTATATATGCCGTAAGCGTTCATAAATTCGGCAAGGCCAAGTACACGAGGATTTTCGTAAATGGCCTCCATTAATTTTGCGCCGAGTACATGTTTGCTTTCGTCAAATTCACAAGAAGGAACACAGCTAGAGGCCATAAAAAACACTTTTAAATCTAGGTATTTTGTTTGATTTAGCATATATGAAATTCCAATAAGACCGCATACATTTGCGATTTCATGTGGGTCCGCAATTATTGCGCAGGTTCCGTGTGGGACCGCTAAATTTCTAAATTCTAAAGGTGAAAGCTGAGAGCTTTCAATATGAATATGAGAATCTATTAGCGCAGGACACAGTGTCTTTCCTTTAAGATTCACTGTTTCTTTTGCCTTATAACCGTTCCCAATGCCAACAATATAACCATTTTTTATAGCAACGTCGGCCTTAATAACTTCTTCGCTAAAAACATTAAGATAATAGCCATTTGTAAAAACTATATCGGCTTCTATTTGTTTATTGGCTACAGAAATATTTTGTTTTAGTTTTGATGTGCTAATTTTTTCTCTCATAGATTATCTTTCTTAATAAAATTGATATAACAAAACTAATATATTATAAGGGTGTTTATTTCTTAATTTATAGATAAAATTATTTTAAAGCTTACGATAATTTACATGAAAAACTGCTTAGGAAATAAAAAAGAAACGCTAATTATTGGTCTACTCTTGTTAGTAATTTTTATATTAGCCTTGTCAACTAGTGTTTTTACAGCACTGCAGCTATTTAATAATAAACTTGTTTTTAATTATTACAAAGATCATACAAATGTTGAAATTATGTCAGATAGAATTTTGAATGTAGAATCTAATACAACAGAAACTAAGCAAGTAAGTTTTTCTTCTTTTTTGGATTTACCTATTCCAAAAACATACGATAGCCGAAATGTCAATGGCAATAATTATGTTACAGACATTAAGGATCAAACTCCATACGATAGTTGCTGGTCATTTTCTGTAATTAGTTGTATGGAAACAAATTTGATAAAAAAAGGGCTAGTTAAAGCCCAAGACATTGATTTATGTGAAAGACAACTTTTATATTTTTTCTACAATCAAAATGATGGGCAAGACCCTTTGCAAAATCTATTAGGTGACCGTGTTAATAATTTATCTGATACATATTTAGATGAAGGTGGCAATCATGAATTTACAATGTGGCAGATGGTAAGTGGGCGCGCAGGTGGTATAGAAAGCATTGCTCCTTATGAGGAAATAAACAGTTCTGATGCGAGGTCTCTTTATAAAAATAATTACGATGTATTTAGATTACAAACCGATTTAAATGACAATCTTGCATTTGATAGTTTTGCGCGTGTTCAAAATGTTTATCAAATCCCTTCAACTAGTTTTACGGATATCAAAACAGCGATAATGGCATGTGGCAGTGTTGCATGTACTTATTATGATACTCAAAACTCCACTTATTATAGTGATGTTTATAATTCTTATTACAATCACATTAACGGTGGTATTAATCATGCCGTGGCAATTATTGGCTGGGACGACAACTTTCCAAAAGAGCACTTTAAAGATGTTCCCTCTAAAGATGGTGCTTTTTTAGTTAAAAATAGCTGGGGTAAAACTGGTGAAAACCATAGCGGATATTTTTGGTTGTCTTATGATGATAGATCTTTTAGTAAATTGCGTAATGTTTATGCGTTTGATTGTGAACTTTCTTCTAATTACGACAATATTTATCAATATGATGGTAGTTGTGGGAGCGCTTATTTTAGAGGTCAAGAAAATGGAATTAGAGATGTTCAAAATCCATACTTTTCGGGAAGTAAAATATCAAATGTTTATACAGCAAAAGAGCTTAATGGTGAAATTTTAAAAGCTGTTGGTGTGGGTTTGCGCTCTGTTGGTGTTAAATGTCAAATTCAAATATATAAGAATCTCAAAGATTTAAATAATCCAGAATCTGGAACTGCAACTTTAAGTGAACCCATCATATTTAATTCGTATTATGCTGGCTATTATACTGTTAAGCTAGATGAGGCTATACAATTAGAAGCTGGTACAAATTTTTCTGTAGTTATTCAGTGTGATACCAAGCCTGCTAGGATAATTTATCCTTATGAAGACTCAAATTATGCTGCTAGCAAGTGGATTGAATTTATTTGTAAAACCGCGCCTCAGCAAAGTTTTTATCAACAGGGTACAAATTGGATAGATTTACACAGAAACGATAGTGATGAAAACCAAAATCAAACATTAAGAATTAAAGCCTATACATCTAAAAAATGATTAATTTTATTGAAATTAACAATATTGTTAGTGATTCAATTTGCTTTAATTTAAATGTTATAATAATAATTCTATAATTAAAGAGAAAGGCTTATTATGATTCCTTTTAAGTTTTTATTTGGTGCTGCAGTAGGTGCAGGTGCTGCATTATTTTTAACACCTAAAAATGGTAAAGAAAACCGTGAATTTGTAGCTGAAAAAATGGATGTTTATATTAATAGCGATCAAATTGGGGCTCAACAAATTCGTGAAGCCGTTGAAAAAATTAAACCAGTTGCAGAGGATGTATCTAGCAAGGTCAAAGATACTATTGACAATGTATCAGAACAAGCTAAACCAGCTGCAGATAATGTTAAAGATAAAATTAATGATGCGCGCGACAAAATTGCGGAACAAATTGTTAACAACCAAGCTGGCACAAAAACTGTACAAGCGCAAGTTGAAGATGCAATTGAATCTAGCGCTGCCCAGGTAGCAAGCGAATAATTTTTTTATTTATATTTATTTAAAGAATCTCATTTATAGCCATAAGGCTTTATTTGTTATGCTTTCTTTGAACAAAATAATCTCGTCCCATTTTTACCTTGAGAAAAATGGGACTTTTTCTAAATATGGCAAAATTTCTCACGCTTGTTTTGATTTAGATAAAGGCGTTTTAGTTGCCTTCTTTATTAAAAGACCTGATTTTGCTTTAATGGTTAAAAGAAAAGATCGTGTTGTTTTAGCTAAAGACATTAAAATTCGCGACAAAGAATTGTATGCAGTAGATTCCGTTGTTAATAAGTATCAAAGCGATGATAAGCTAATTAATGGCATCGATTTAAAAAAGACTTATTATCTTTTAGGTCTCAGCGTTTATGATTGCAACAAACAAAAACTCGGGCAGGTTGTGGACGTTTATTTTGATGAAGAAAGTTTTAGTATAGAAAAAATTCAGTTTGCAGCAAGTGATGCACAAAAATTAATTTTAGGTTCTGTAGATTTTAAGCTTGAAAATATTAGCAAAACTACAAATACAAAGATTATTTTAAAAGAAAATGTTGATGTATCAAAATTAAATGATGGCATAGCTTCTAAAGCAGGAACATCCTGGGCTGTTATTTCAGATAGTGCTGGTAAGGTTGCAAAAAAAGGCGCTCAGGATGCACAAATTGCGTTTGAGAGCGGTACAAAAAAAGTTGCAAAAAAATATTATGAGGCTAAAGATAAAATTACAAGTGATGAAGTAAAACAAAAAACACAAAAACAAGTTTCGAAATATGCGAAAATGTTTTCTGATTTTAAAGAAGAATTTGACAAGGCATCAAAAGATTAGTTTAAGAATAGGTGAGATATGAGTTTTAATCCAGCAATTATTATTCCGAGTTATTGGGGACCAAGGCGCAAACGCGCAAGTTCTGATTTCGACATTTTCTCATTTTTAAACCCTATAGACAAAGAATCACCTTTAGAAGATTGTTTGGCAGCGCTTTCAAAGTTGACTGATTGCCCAACAGTTATTATTGTTGTTTGTGCACCTCAACGCATAGAAAATGCAGCTTACGATAGAGTATGCGAAATAACTCAAAAATATAGAAGTCTACGCACTATTATTATTGGACCAGGTGAACTTACTTTATTGCATAGAAAAATGGATGAAAGCGGATTTGGAAAAATTAAGGGATGTGTTGGCTTTTATAGTCAGGGAAGCGTTAAAAATCTAGGTATTGCAATTGCATCAATATATGGCTTTGATACTTTAATTTTTATTGGAGAAAATAAACTGGTTTTCCAACGTGACTTTATGGAACGTGCCCTGTATGGTATTGGTTTAAAGTCGCCATCTGGAGATTTAGTTGCTGCTAAAACTGGTTTATATGTTGATGAAAACAATGCATATAAATTAGATGAAAAAGATAAAAATATATTTCCGCAGTGGAATTGTAACGCAGATATTAATGTTGTTCTTGAACAAGCTATAAAGTCTGCAAGGCTGAGCATGGCAAAAACAGCCTTTAATGGATGCATGGTTTTACATGCAGAAGTTTTTAGTCATTGTGCATTTGATCCATGGATTTGCCAAAACGAATCGCAAGATTATGTATTGTCTACTCACATGTATGGTCACAGTGTTTGGTTTGATAACAAGTTTTGCGTAAGAAATAATAATGCTGATTATGGTTATAAAGAAAAACAAGAAGATGTTCAACTTTCAAACTTTAAATCTAGTATGCTTCATTGGTTTTATGAAACAAGAAAAATCGAATTTTCAAAAACGCAAATTGACCTTTTGCAAATAGATCCTCAGGATTATTCTCCGTATCCTGCAAATTGGTTTGGCAAAAATATTAAAGGTAAGGCTATGGCTGCTACAGTTAAAGGTGCTTTTGGATCTTCTGTGTCTACAATGTTTGATATTTTTACAAAAACCCAGAGTGCGGCTTCTAAGTTTGCACGTCAAAATTGTGGAAAATACTTTGAGCTTCAATCTTATTGGAATAATTTCATCAATGAATTTTGGAATAATAAGCCACTTGCTGCTCAATTTAAATCCGATGTCTCTTCTTCTTCGGCTTCTGTCACAACAACAATTAAACCAGTTTAGTTAATGAAGACTAACCGCATAATCATAGCGATAATTCTTGTTGGTTGTTGTATTGCATTAAGTACTATTGCAATTATTGCTTTATTTTCTTTGTCACCAGAAAGTACAGCTATTGTAATTTTTTGCATAGTTGCTTTGGTTGCTATTTCAATAATTACAATTAGAAAATTTAGTGTTTCAAAAGAAGTAATGGCTTCGCAATCAAATAGAACCTTAGAACTTGCATCTCAAACCGTTACATTTATGCGCGAGGGATTAAGTGAATCATCGGCGCAGGCAGTTTGCGAGTTGCTTTTACCAGAAAGCCTGGCTGTTGCAGTGTCTATTACAGATGAAGAAAAAATTCTTGGTTTTGCGGGGAAGGAAAGAAAACATCATGTTCCCGGAACTGTAATTCAGTCAAATGTTACTAATGAAACCATTAAAACTGGTAAAACTCATGTTGCTTACAGTCCGCAAGATATTGGATTTCCAGAGGGTAACAAATATTTGCAACAGGCAATTGTTGCTCCTTTGGTTGTTCGCCAACAAATTATTGGGACCATAAAATTTTATTACACAAAAAAGACCTTAATTGATGAACAGCAAACCGCAATTGCTTCCGGTTTTGCCATGCTTTTGTCAACTCAGTTATCCTTGTATTATTTAGGCCAGCAAGAAGAACTTGCAACAAAAATGCAATTAGTTGCTCTTCAATCACAAATTAACCCTCATTTTTTGTTTAATACAATTAACACCATAGCTTCAATTACCAGAAATAATCCAGATAAAGCACGTGAAATGTTAAGAGAATTTGCGGTATATTATCGAAGCCTGCTGGAAAATTCACAAGATCTTATTCCAATTAGTAGAGAAGTCGAACAAACACAACGTTATTTGATGTTTCAAAAAGCTCGTTTTGGAGAAGATAGTGTAGAAATGAGTTTAGACATTGATCCAAATTTTGCCGACCTATATGTTCCTGCTTTTATTATTCAACCTTTAGTTGAAAATGCAGTTGGACATGGTAGACGTGAAGACCAGACCCTTCATATAAAGGTAAAAATATATGAAAGTCAAAAGAATGTGATGATTTGCGTTGAAGATGATGGCAAGGGAATTCCAAAAACCCAGGTAGCAGGCATTGTTGTAGGTGGTTCAAAAACTGGCATGGGTATCGCATTAAAAAATGTAGACGCCAGACTTAAAGGCTATTTTGGGGCTTTGTCGGGCATTAAAATTGACTCTGTTTTTGGTAAAGGCACAAGTGTTTATCTGACTTTATATGGGGCTTCAGATGAGGTTTAATTTTTTTATAATTTGCGTTTGTTTAGATGTTAAAATGTTTTAAGAGAAATTTTTATATTTGGTTATGTTAAAAGCTATTATAGTTGATGATGAAGCGCCTGCAAGGTCAGAACTACATTTTTTGTTAGATGAAACAAAAATGGTTCAGGTTGTTGCAGAGGCAGCAAATGTGCGCGAGGCAATGGAAAAAATCCATAAGTTTCGTTGTGATATTTTATTTTTGGATGTTAACATGCCAGGTGTAAATGGTATAGAGTTAGCCGAATCATTGCGTATTTTGCGCAATCCTCCATATATAATTTTTGTTACAGCTTATAGTGAATATGCTGTTAAAGCGTTTGAAATTAATGTTACAGATTACCTTGTAAAACCCGTTGAGACAGAGCGTTTAATTAAGTCTATCAATAAAGTTAAAAGTTTAATTGCTAGTTCTGGTAAGCCAAGTGCAACAAACAGAATTGCTGTTGAAAAAGGTGGTAAAAAACTATTTGTCTCAACCGATAAAATCCGCTACATTATGTCTAAAGATGATTATTCTTATATCTACACAAAGCAAGATAGGTATTTGTCTACAGAATCGCTTGCACATCTTGAAGAAAAATTAGAAACATCTAAGTTTTTTAGGGTTCACAGACGCTATCTTGTAAATCTTAACTTTGTAAGCGCTGTCGAAACTGCTTCTGGCGGAACTTTACTGTTGCAAATAAAGGGAGAAGAAGAAAAAATTCCAGTTTCAAGAAGAAGATGCGCTGCGCTAAAAAAGACTCTTGACCTTTAATTATAAGAAAGGAATTATTATGACAATTTTTACATCATTAGGACTGCCAAGTTTTATTTTAGCTTCTATGAGTTTTCTTTTAGATGCCCAAGAAGGGTGCATTGAAATTTTTGGCTTCCAAGTTCCTATTATTGCCGTTGTCATCGTAGTTATTGTTGTTATTGCAGTTCTTGTTGGCTTTTTCCTTAAAGGTTTTATACAAGAAATGAAAAAGAAATAATTTATGA
>JAKSUU010000005.1 GCA_024408695.1 Coriobacteriales bacterium
CATGTGTTAAGCACGCCGCCAGCGTTCATCCTGAGCCAGGATCAAACTCTCCGTTCAAAAAAGAACTAAAAGTTCTTAAAGTTTAAATTTTTGGCTAACTTCCCAAGTGGTCCGATAGCCAGTTTCTCGCTCGACACCAATACTTGGCGAAAAGCGAGATATGAAAGTAAAACTTTCGAAAAGTGTGAGATTCTGGAAATCATTTCCGGATGCGACTTTTTACAAAAAACTAAAAAGTCGGCTTTTAAATTTGTTTAAAGAATTGTCAGGTTTAAATGACTCTTGTCAAAACAAAAATTGGCTTGTATCACAATAATAACAGTATCCAGTTTTCAAGGTTCTAATTACAAGGTTGACCTGTAATCGCTGCACATAAAGACAAAATACGCCTTAAAGCGCAGTTTTTATAGTCTATAAGAGAACAAAATTTTATGAAAAAAAATATTAGAAATTTAATTAAAAAAACCCGGGTGTATCCATCACCAGTTCAAAGCTAGTTTTCTAGCTCGGAAATGTCTTTTAATTCATAATTTGATTCACCATCTTTTGCAAATATTATTTTTATGTCTTGGATATCCAACGATACATATCCTTGATCATTATATTCAAATTGCATGTTATCGGAATCATCTAATTCGAAGCCTGTTTTTGTGTTGCGCCATTTGCCTTCATAATTTTCGTTGGCATCTTGTTTGTCTTTATATTCCATAACAAACTTTGCACTGCCATCTTTTTCTAAAGTAACAGAAAAATTCTCAAATATATTTGTGCTTGGCAACAAGATAGCATTATATTGAACATTTGTTGCTTTCCATGTGCCTACATATTTAGTGTCGTGTTTTCCTTTAGTAAAATCATTGCTTGTATCTTCCCCGCACCCAACAACGCAAAGACCTAATGCGAAAACCAAAACAAAAATAATAGTACTAAACTTTCTCAACATATATATGTAAACCTTTCTTTAGTTTAAACATTTTGTACAGCGTTATATATATGTAAGTCTTCTTATAATGAATAGACTATATATACGTATGCAATATTTGGTCGGGATGACTGGATTTGAACCAGCGACCCCTCGCTCCCGAAGCGAATGCTCTACCAGGCTGAGCCACATCCCGCCTAATTAATTTTAAGACAAAAAATGAAGTTGTTTTAAAAATTCGCCGACTTGTACAGCGTATTTTAGGAAAAATCAGTTCAAAACCAAATTAATAATCCGTCAAACAAAAAAGCCCCGCTAATATGCAGGGCTTTTGAATAATCTATTTAGCAATGTTTAAAAACGCAAACCGTAAGTCCAGCGGCCACCAGAGCCATAAGAAACAACGGCACCCGTATGTGGGGCATGAATATAATTTGTACCACCAGTAGAAATTGCAACATGACCAGGTCTGTATAAAACATCACCTGGGGCACAAGCAGAAGGATCAAATCGAGCACTTGCACAAGCCAATTGATCTTCGGTATAATGTGGAAGACTAATGCCAACATGAGCATAGCACCACATAACTAAACCAGAGCAATCAAAGCTATTAGGACCCGCAGCGCCCCAAAGGTATGGACAACCTAAACGCGACGCCGCATAGTCTACAACACTGCCATGTGTTGGAATACTCGGTGCTGGAGTGCCTCCACCGCCACTACTACTGCTGCTTGAACCGCTACTGGCTGGAGGAGTGTACGAACGAGAAGCTTGCTGGGCCTGCTGTGCTGCTGCAGCTCTTTGACTCTCAATAGCTTCTTTATATTCGTTACTTAAGGAATTATATTCTGCTTGATAGCGAGCTTCTTGGGCTTCAACTTCACTTTTTTGTGCAGCCGCAGCATTAAGTTCTTGTTTTGCGACAGCCTCTTGTTCTTCTAGGGTCACTTTTGCTTCCTGTAATTCTTTTCTAGAAGCTTTAGTAATTGCGACAGTTTCTGCATCTTCTTGGTTAAGATTATTCAAAGTATCCCAAAGAGTTGCAAAATCACCAAAAGAAGAAACGCCTAACAAAACACCTAAATAAGAAATAGGGCCACCTTGCTTGTACATTGTTGTTGCACGATTTGAAAGATAGCCTTGCTTGCTATCAATGACTTTTTGACACTCGTCAATTTTTACTTTGGCATCCTCAACCGCTTGTGTAGCTGCAACATATGCTTCGTTTGCTCTATTGTATTCGTCTACGGCAAGATCCATTTCGTTTTCCATGGCTTCAAGACGCGCCTTTGCAGCATCTACATCAGACTTATTTACGGCAAAAGCAGGCGATACACCAGCAGCTATCAATGAACCCGTTACCAAACTAGTACCAATAAATGTTCTACGATTAATCTTCAATCTATCAGACATATAATCATCTCCTATGCCTAATTATAAGTACAAATATACTTTAGGTGTTTTTTACTACAATTTATCTACAATATGTAACTATTAATTATACAACAATATTAAAATTTTTGGAAATTTCAAATTAAAAGCGTAAAGCGTAAGTCCATTTGTCTGCAGAACGCCAACCATAACGTACAACATCACCTGATTGAGGGGCATGAATATAATTAAGGCCACCAGTAGAAATCGCTACATGATTCGGTTTATACAAAACATCACCAGGAGCAGCATCTGCAGGATTGAAACGTGCCTTAGCGCATGCACATTGACTCTCAGTATAATGAGGGAGAGAAATACCGACTTGCGCATAACACCACATAACTAAGCCCGAGCAATCGAAAACATTTGGCCCTGCACCACCAGGGACATATGGACAGCCAAGACGAGATACAGCATAATCAACGACGCTACCGTGAGCTGGAATGGCAGGAGCAGGATTGCCTGCAGGTTTATATGTCTTAGATGCTTGTTCTGCTTGGCGTGAAACTTCTGCTCTCTCTGTTTGAATAGCTTCTTTATATTCTGCGCTTAAAGAATTATATTCTGATTGATATTTGGCCTGTTGTGCTTGAACCTCTGCCTTTTGTGCAGCAGCATTATCTAGTTGAATTTTAGCTTCTTTTTCTTGTTCGTCTAAAGTGATTTTTGCTTCTTCAAGTTCTTTTTTTGAAGTTTTAGTAATGGCAACTGTATTTGCATCTTCCTGATTAAGATTGTTTAATGTATCCCAAAGAGTAGCAAAATCACCAAAGGATGAAACACCAAATAGAACACCAAGGTAAGAAATAGGACCACCCTGTTTATACATAGTAGTTGCGCGATTTGAAAGATAGCCTTGTTTGCTTTTTATGACTTTTTGGCATTCACCAATTTTTACACGAGCTTCTTCGGCTGCAGCAGTAGCGGCGACGTATTTTTCGTTTGCAGCATTATAAGCATCAACAGCTAAATCCATCTGTTCTTCCATGGACTCAAGACGTGCTTTAGCAGCATCAACGTCTGACTTATTAACAGCAAAAGCAGATGGTGCGTTAACAGCACATAAAGTTCCTGCAGCAAGTGCAGTACCAATAAATGTTCTACGATTGATCTTTAATTGTTTAGACATAAAAAACCTTTCGCATGCCTTTCATTAGTACGTAACACTATAGTATAACACAAAAATTATTATTTTGCAAACGTAAGCTTGCTGTAAATAATAATGAACATTAAAAACTATAGAGCAGGTTCTCTCCACAAACTACAAGTAATTTACCTGCATTTATGCTTATTTTAGCACAGTTTTGATTATTCGAAATTATTTTATTGCTTGCTCCCAAGGGAAAACTCCATGTTAACGCTTGATTATTTAATTGCCATTTTAAATTCTCTGTATAAATACCGCAAACCTGCTCTGTTAAACTTAAAAGAGAGACTTTTTGAGAGGGTGAAAAATATTTTTGCATGTTTAAATCGATTTCTAAACATGAGAATGCTTTAGTGAGTAAAAAGACAAGAGTTGACCCGGCAACAAGAACCCCCTTAGCACCATGTTCATCTAAAAAATTTAAGACCTGCACATTTGCAAGACTGTGAGCAAAATCACAGCCCAAACCACCAAAAAGCTGAAATTGCTTATAGCCACGTTTAAGCCCTAGTTTAACAGCTGCCAAAGTATCTGTATCGTCCTTATCTGTAGGAAGTCTTATAATTTCACACTTAGCATTATCTAAATTTTCGCAAGACACCGAATCAAAATCGCCAATAAGAACATCAACTGCAATATCGTTTTTAATGCAAGCGTCAAAACCAACGTCGGCGGCAATCAAAAGATTATCATCCGGGGAAAAATCTGGAAGATCTTTTGGTTCAAAACCTCCACAAAAAATAGAACAAACCTTATTTTCAAAAATATTATTCATTTAAACAAAATTTATTCTTCAAGTTTTTCTAACTCATCAATAACTTTTTGCAAATCGTTTGGTAAGTTGTCTTGAAAAGATAAAGTCTCACCAGTTATTGGGTGCTCAAAAGCAATTTTATAAGAATGCAAAAATTGTCTTTCTAAACCGAGTTCAAGTTGTTTAGCTGCATTTTTATTTTTAAGCTTGGCATTAGCAGCACGGCCATACAAAGGATCACCCACAACAGGATGGTTTGTATAGGCCATATGCACGCGAATTTGATGTGTACGACCAGTATAAAGTTTGCACTCGCATAAACTATAACCATTACTTTTCATGCTACCCCTATATGTTTTTAAGGTAGTAAAGGATGTAATAGCACTACGCGAATTTGAACTTTCACACACAGCCATTTTGGTGCGATCTTTTGGATGACGGCCAATTGGCGCATTTATCATAGCACTGTTATCATGAATCGTGCCGTGAACAAGAGTAATATAACGTCTATCAACACTACGAACCCTAAGTTGATCTTGAAGTTTAGCTGCGGCAATATCGGTTTTTGCGGCAATCAAAAGACCACTTGTATCTGCATCCAAACGATGCACAATACCAAGTCTGTCGCTTCCCTGTACTTCACTTAAATTTTCCTTACCACAATGAGCAACTAGTGCATTAACTAATGTGTCATCATAATGACCTGGACAAGGATGGCACACAAGCCCCGCCTGTTTAGAGATTACTAAAAGATGATCATCTTCAAAGCGAACGTCAAGGTCAATTTCATAATTTGCAGCAAGACTTGTTTCTATTGTAGTGTGATAAGGCACTTCGATACTTAGCAAATCATCTTCTAATACAATGCGCTTTTTTGTAGAAGCTGCACCATTTACTAAAATACGACCTTGCTCAATTAATTTAACCGCACTACTTCTAGAAGGTATATTTTCTATATTTAAGGAAGAAATCAAGGCATCGAGACGCATGCCTTGTTCTTGTGCTGAAACCTTATGTTCTACAATTTCTTTCATCTTATTGAACGCTATCTGTATGATCTCTTACAATTTCTAAAATCATGGCAATTATAAACAAAAATACGCCTACGCAAACACAAATATCTGCAAAATTAAACACTGGGAAATTTATAAAATCAAACTTGATAAAGTCAACAACATACCCATATTGTATGCGATCAATAACATTTCCGATGGCTCCGGCAGAAATCAATGATAAGGATAAAACTTCTAAAAGGCCATGGTGCCTTTTTACAAGTAACCAAACAACAATAATAACAATAACAACTACAGCAATTGTAATAAACAAAGTATGACGCCCAGCTCCCATACCAAAGGCGGCACCTTCATTTTTAACAAGAATAAAAGAAGCCAATCCATCAACAAAAGCCTTTAAGGTAACAGAGTCCACATTGTTAACTGCCCATAACTTTGTAGCTCTATCTGCTAAAATAAGCAGAATTGAAACTGTCGCATACAATGAAATGGATTTTATTCGTCTCATTTTTAAATGTTAGAAACAACCTCGCTACAACGAGCACATAAGCCATCTTCGTTGAGCAGTCTATAATTCCAGCAACGAGGACATTTATCACCTTGTGCCTTAACAAGCTCCACGCTAAGTTCATTTGTATCAGTTGCAGTTAAATTAACTTTAGAAACAATATAAATTTCTGCAAGATTTTCTAAGCCAATGCTTTCTAATATTTTAATTTGGTTAGAATTTACACTAATGTTAACTACAACCTCTTGACTTTTTGAAACTTCACCTGCATCTCGCATTTGTTCGAGTTCTTTAGTAATTAAATCGCGAAGATTTTCTACAAGTATAAAATCATCGATTAACTTTGTTTGCTCATCCAAGGTAATTTGAGGCATAAAATCTTGCGCAAGTGGCCAACCAGCAAGTGCAACAAATTCAGGCCTGTTTTCTTGCTTTAGACCTTCAGGATAATATTCCCATACCTCATCACAGGTAAAACTTAAAATAGGCGCAAGTTGACGCACCAAGCATTCAAGCATATTTGCAAGAACACTTTGTGCACTACGACGACTAACACTATTTTTAGCATCTGAATAAAGTCGGTCTTTAATTGCGTCTAAATAAATAGAAGAAAACTTAGAAATAAAATCGTACCAAGTTCTAAAAACTACATAAAACTTATATTCGTCGTAAGCTTGAGTGCATTGATTTGCAACTTCAATAAGTGCAGACATAGCCCACTTATCGAATGTAAGCATTTCGTCAGCACTAACAAAATCGTCATTAGAAAAATCATAAAGATTGCTAAGAAGATATCTAAATGTATTGCGGATGCGTCTATAAGCTTCACTTGTACGGTCTATGATTTCATCACCAATAGATACATCTTGAGAATAATCTACACTAGCAACCCATAAGCGAAGCACATCAGCACCCGATTTTGCAATAACATCCGCTGGATCAATTACATTGCCAAGTGATTTCGACATCTTTTTGCCGTCTTTATCCATCGTAAAACCACAGCTAATAACTGCCTTATATGGAGGACGATCAAAAGCAGCAACACTTGTTAACAAAGACGACTGAAACCAACCACGGTGTTGGTCGCTACCTTCGAGGTAAACATCGGCGGGGCTTTGCAGATATTCTCGAGTACCACAAACTGATGTATGAGACACTCCACTTTCAAACCAAACATCTAAAACATCAGTGCAAGATTTATAATTTTTACTACCACATTCTGGGCAACATGTATCTGCAGGTAAAAATTCGCTTGGATCTTTTTGATACCAGGCATCTGCACCTTCATGCGCAAATAAATCAATTACTGCATCGAATGTAGCTTCGTTTGCAATTGTTGTTCCGCAATCTTTACATTCAAAAATTGGAAGTGGAACTCCCCAGAAACGCTGGCGAGAAATACACCAATCTGGACGATCACTAACCATAGGCTCAATACGATTTTGAGTCCAGGCAGGTATCCACTCAACCTCGTTCTCTATAGCATTAACAGCATTTTTGCGCAAATTGGTTTTGTCCATAGAAACAAACCATTGTGTAGTAGCTCTAAAAATAACAGGTTCTTTGCAACGCCAACAATGTGGGTAAGAGTGCAAAATATCTTTTTGAGCTGCTAATGTGCCGCGCTTGCGCAAAAATTCTATGATTTCTTGATTGCTTTCTACGGCATCTTTGCCAGCCCAAGGGCATGTATCTTTCATGAATTTACCGTCATCATCAACTGGCATAACCGTTTCGATTCCAAATTGCTGAGAAACAAGATAGTCATCTACACCATGACCAGGAGCAGTGTGAACACAACCGCAACCTGTATCTAAGGTAACATGTTCACCATAAATTACGGTGCCACTTTTATCGTCGAGTATTGGATGCACATAACTTGTATTTAATAAATCTTTACCCTTAAATTCAATGAGATCTTCACAAGCAATATCGCTTGTAGTTTCACCATTTATTCTTTGTAAAGAATAACCTTGCCAATCACATTCTTGAGCAACGTGTTCAAGTAGCTCTTTAGCAAGAATAATATTTTCACCATTTACATTTGCAATAATATATTGCGCCAAAGGAGCAAGGCTAACTGCCATATTAGCTGGTAAAGTCCATGGTGTGGTAGTCCAAATTAAAATACTCACAGTGCTTGAATTAATACCAGCTTCACTAAGCGCTTTGCCAAGATTCTCATTTGCCTCCTTTAAGGCAAATTTAACATAAATGGATGGAGATGTTTCATCAGAATACTCAATTTCAGCCTCGGCCAAAGCTGTATGACAATGACTGCACCAATGGATAGGCTTGCGACCCTGATAAATTGCACCATCTAAAAACAACTTTTTAAATACACGAATATTGCCTACCTCGTATTCTGGTAAAAAAGTGAGATACGGGTTGTCCCATTCACCTAAAACACCAAGGCGTTTAAAACCTTTTCTTTGAATTTCTAATTGTTTTTCTGCGTATTCTCGGCAAATCTTTCTAAAGGTAGCAACAGGGATTTTTGCCATTTTTTCTTTGCCAAGCTCATTTTCAACCTTGTTTTCTATAGGCAAACCATGACAATCCCAACCAGGAACATAAGGAGCATAAAACCCACGCATGCTTTTATACTTAACAATAAAATCCTTCAAAATTTTATTAAAAGCATGACCTATATGAATTGGACCATTTGCATAAGGTGGACCATCATGCAAAATAAAGGGTTGGCAACCTTCACGTTGTTTTAAAACTTGCTCATAAAGATTAGCCTTGTCCCATTTTTCAAGGCGCAAGGGCTCTTTTTGAGATAAAGAAGCCTTCATCTTAAAAGAAGTAGAAGGCAAATTCATTGTTTCTTTATAGCTTGTAGCGCTTTCCTTTTTTGCGCTTTTGTTTTCTTCGCTCAAAGCGGCTCCTTAATCGTTTAAACCTTTTTCTAAATGTTTAGATAAATGATTGTTCAAAGTTTCTGATAAGCGTGCAAGTTCGCTAGTAGGCATAATGATTCTAGAAACCAAATGTGCAGGGACTTCGTTGGTTTCTCTATTGATGCTAGGATGATCAACATATAAAAAATCTATGCGAGATTCTGGACCATTTGTGCTAATTATCGAAGAATTTGCATATTGTCCGCAAGCCTTTTCTAATGTTGCTTCAAATCTAATTTTTACTTGGTCGTTAGACATGTTTTCCCCTTAATATAAGTTATAAAACAATAAAAAATTTTACAACAAAAATATTCCGTTTATAAAAAAGAAAGCCGACTTAATCTAGTTGTTAAAATTAACTAAATATTTTGCGCGTTTTTTAAGCGTTTTGCGTTTATTTTTAAGCGTATTATTAACAACTTCTTCAAAAAGTTTATTGAGAATTTGGCCGACTTTAGGCCCGGGTTCAATCCCTAATTTTATAATGTCATTGCCATCTATTTTTAACTCATTAATCTTAAAAACCTGCATAGAATTAACAGTTTTTTGATATAGTTGTAGCTCTTTTGACCAATATGTTAAATTTTCACTTAATTTATAGGTTGAATGAGCAAATGTATCGGCAAACCTAATAATAACAAGGTTTTTTGTTTGCTTTTTACCAATTTTTAAAATGAGTTTTCGTAAACTTTTTTGACTAAAACGAATGTCTCGGTCATGATATTTTACAAGCTCAGCGACCTTATTTTTAAAGTTTTTTGATGTATGAAGAGATTCACATGTATTTTTAACCTTTTGCTCTCCAATTTTTGCATGACCAGGAAAATGGCCAACACCTTTTTCGTCAATTCTAAAGCAAAAGGGTTTTCCTATATCATGAAACAAGGCAGCAAATCTAATAATTGGTTTTGGTTTAACGCACATACAAGTTTTAACACTGTGTTGCCAAACATCCATATCGTGATATTTACACTGTTGATTAAAACCAGACATTTTTTCTATTTCTGGAATGATATACTTTAAAACTTGAGTATAATTAAGCAAAATTGGTGCAGCGTAATTACCACAAATAAGTTTTAAAAATTCATCGCGAAGTCTTTCTGCGCTTATGTTTTTTAACAAGGGAGCGCACTCTAAAATAGCCGAATGAGTTTCTTTTTCAATTTTAAAACCAAGGGTGGCGCTAAATCGCAAAGCCCTAATAATTCTTAAAGCATCTTCTTCAAAACGAGCCCTGGGCACACCAACACACTTAATTATTTTATTTTCTAAGCATTTTTTTCCCTCAAATAAATCAATAAGACCGGCTTTTTTATTGTAAGCAAGCGCATTGATTGTAAAGTCGCGTCTAGAAAGATCTAAATCAATTGTAGGTTCAAACTCTACACTATCTGGGTGTCTATTATCGCTATAGTTACCTTCACTTCTAAAAGTGGTAATGTCATAATTTTTATTGTTATAAACAGCAGTTACGGTACCGTGCTTAATACCGGTTTCGAAACATTTAATTGAATTGTTATTTAGAATTGTCTTTACTTCTTGCGGTCGAGCATTTGTGCAAATGTCCCAATCTTTAGGAACAATTTCTAAAAGTGTGTCTCGAACGCATCCACCAACTACATAAGCATCAAAAGAATTCTTGTGTAAAATTTTTAAAAGTTTCTTAGCGCCTGTATCAATTTTAAATTTCATAGTGGCTGGATCCCATTATTCGCTTTCATATTTAATGTTTTCACCAGTGATTAGTGCTGCCGCACCACACATAAACGTTTTAATGCCAATGTATACAAATCCACATTCATTAAAAAGTTCAACAAGTTCAGGAATCGATAAAAAGTTCTGTGTGCTTTCAAATAACCACATATATTCTTCTTTGTGTTCTTTGCCACCGCCTAAAAGGGGCATAATATTTTTAAAATAAGCTTTATAAGCTGGTGAAATTGCACGGTTGTCTATAGAATGAGAATCTAGACAACATACAATTCCTTCTTCTTTTGTAACGCGTTTCATTTCTAATAAACAAGCTTTATAGTCACTAAGATTTCTAAGACCAAAACTAATCACGGCAGAATCAAATTCGTTAGCTTTGAAAGGAAGCTTTAAGGCATCGGCGTTAATAAATTCAACATTTTTTAGACCGGCGCATCTGCTCTTTGCAACATCAAGCATATTATTCGAAAAATCAACGCCTACAACATAAGCATCTTCATAGTTTTTTGCAATATTATATGTAATGTCTCCTGTACCACAACATAAATCTAACACTTTGTATGGTTTGCCATCTTCTTTAGGGGCAGACATAGCAGCATTAATTAAATATTCTTTCCATGCAAGATGCCTCCCTAAAGAAATTAAATTATTCGATGAATCGTAAGTAGAAGCTATATTATCAAAAACTTCTTGAACATCCTGCGTTTTTGCAGGATTATTGGTATTTGAACTTTTTACCGATATAGACGCATCTTTATTTATTTTTTTTTTTTTTTTTTTGTCTTCTTGTTTTTTTTCTTTTCAAGTTTTTTCTAAATCTTGCTTTGGGCTACAATACTTTCTTCTTTTGCAGCACTAATAATAATATCGGCTTCTTTTTTTGCGTCTTTTATTGCTTTATTTGCATCCTTTTGAGCCTGTTTAGAAATAGCCTTGGCTTGTTTTTTAGAAGACTTAAGGGAACGTTTAGCAATTTTTTTTGCATATTTTGTATCTTTTTTAGCTTGCGACTTAATTTCATCAAAAGCTTTTTGAACGTCTTTCTTTTGTTTTTCGATTTCTTTAATAGATTGTTTTTTACCATCATCTGCAGACTGAGCAATCGTATTTTTAATTTGTTCGATTCTTTTATTGAGCTCAGTTTGAATATTTGAATATGCATTATCTATGCCAGAAACTGCAATGTCTTTTGTATTAGAAATTGCATCAACTGCAGAATCTTTTGTTTTATTGAATACGCCTTTTGTATTTTCTAAGGCTCCTTTTGCATTCTTGCTAGTTTTTTTTATGAGATCTGATGCATTATCTGTTACATCATCAACTATATGCTTAGCGCCATCGGCAGTTTTTTTATAGTTTTTAATTGCTTCTTTTTTTAGCTTTTCTAAGTCTTTTTTATTAACACCCATTGTTCCTCCATATTACAAGCAATAATGTGTAATTATATCATTTTAGACTAAAAAATAAAACTTGCAATAATTGAAAAACAAATTGCAGAATTAATAAATAAATTACTTTTGATAATTGACTGCATTAAAACTTGCCTGTCTTTTTGTAAAAATTTCGAAATAAATAATTGGCGTATTGAACCTATGCCAAAAATTGTACAAACAACAGCGGCCCAAAAGCCTTCTCCAAAATGCCAAAAACTTACATGAAGAGCAATAGCAATCCAAAGCACAAGACAAATTTTAAAAATTATACAAGCATTTTTGCGACCAACTAAGACAGGCAAGGTTTTTCGGCCACTTTCAGTGTCTTTTTCTAGGTCACATATGTTTTGAGTAAAATTAATAAGCCCAATTCCAAAAACAAATGGCACAACGCTAATAAAAATGTTTACCCAATCTAAATAACCAGCGCCATAAAACCAATTAGACGAAAGCCAAGAAAGCTGAATTGCCTTGTCGTTAAATAATGAACTTAAAAAAATGATATCGCTAACAAAAGAAAAATTTTGCGAATATGAAGCAAACACACAAATTACTGCAATAGGAATTAGTGCTCCCATTACAACACCGCTTACAATTTCTCCAAGAGGCAAATAAGAAAGCGGGGTTTTTCCAAAAGAATAGAAAACTATGGCAAAAGCAGCAATAATTCCAATTAAAAATGGCATGGCGCTATGAGCAATCAATGCTGCACAACAACCTGTAAGTAAAGATGTGCAACAAAATACAACTCCTAAATTTAAAACGTGTTTGGGGTTTGGGCTTTCGTATAACAAAACTGCATCGGTTGGGTCTAAATTATCGGTTATTTTATCTGCACCTTTCTTGTAATCTGCATAATCATTTAATGTATTTACAGCGCATTGGCTAAAGACACTAGAGATTAAAAGCAATATAAACAAAAATGGAGACACTTTAAATCCAACATAAGCGCTGTACAAAAGGCCAAAAACACAAGGTAGGATACTTGCTGCAGGCCATGTGTGTGGAGCAGCAAGGCGCACCATACTAAGAAAAGTTAATTTTTTGTATTTTGTATCGCTCATAAATATATTTTTCACTTAAACTAAATAGTATATTTATAATGTATAGATGAAGAACATAGGTAAAAATATGCGAAATATTATGGAAATTGAAAAGGAACTAGAGCACTGGTTGATTAATGCAAAAGATTTTTCAATAGAACTCGAAGAATTAAAAAAAGACAATGATGCATTAAAAGATGCATTTTATAAAAATTTAGAATTTGGAACAGCAGGTCTACGCGGGATTCTTGGGGCAGGATCAAACCGTATGAATATTTATACTGTAGGCCAAGCCACCCAAGCTATTGCAAATTATTTAAATAACTCTACAAAAACACCAAGCGTTGCAATTGCACGAGATAGCCGCAATATGGGAAGAATATTTGTTGATGAAATTTGTAATATTCTTGCTGCAAACAACATTGATGCTTATTATTTTGAAGATGTCGCGCCTACACCCCTGCTTAGCTTTGCAACAAGATATTTAAATTGTAATATTGGAATAAATATAACAGCATCGCATAACCCTGCAGAATACAATGGATACAAGGTTTATGCAAGTGATGGATGTCAAATAACTGAAAATACTGCTAAGACAATTTTAGATGAATGTCAAAGCATTGACATATTTAAAGATGTTCTTGGAATGGACGGGTTAAAAAATTCAAGCAAAATTCATAAAATTGGTCCAGAGGTTCAAGATGCTTTTTTAAATGAAGTTTTTGAACAATCTGCATATAATGAAACTTGCGACAACCTCAAAATTACATATACAGCATTAAATGGAAGTGGGTTTAACTGCATTACAAAAGTGCTAGATAAACTAGGGTGCAAAAATACCGTATTTGTTAAAGAGCAATGTGATCCAGACGGCAATTTTCCAACCTGCAAATACCCTAACCCCGAAACTAAAGAAGCTCTACAGCTTGGCTTAGATTACTGTATAAAAAATGATGCAGATTTACTCCTGGCAACAGACCCCGATGCAGATCGAGTAGGTATAGCCGTAAAGAAAAACTACTCTAACACAGAATCTAGTAAAAGTAGCGATTATGTATTGCTAAGTGGTAACGAAGTTGGCATTTTGCTAATTGATTTTTTGTGCACACAATTAATCTCAAAAAACATAAAGATAGACCATAAAGTAGTTATAACAACTATTGTTTCGAGCGCAATGATAGACGCCCTTGCAAAAAAATATACCTTTGAACTCAGACGTGTACTAACTGGTTTCAAATATATAGGAGAACAAATTGCTTTGTTAGAAAGCCAAAATCGCAAGAATGACTTTTTGTTTGGTTTTGAAGAATCCTATGGTTATTTAGCTGGAACACACGCACGAGATAAAGATTCCATTGTTACAAGCATGCTAATTATTCAAATGGCTTCGTGTTATAAAAAACGTGGAGTAAGCTTGTATGAAAAATTGAAAGAGTTGTATGAAAAACTAGGATTCTATTTAAACAAAACTATCTCTTATAGCTTTCCGGGAGCGAGTGGAAATGAAATAATGCAAGAAATCTTAAAAGGAATTCGCTCTACAAAAGAAAATGAAATTGCCGGTTTTAAGGTATTAGAAAAACTTGACTACAAAACTCAAGTTCAAATGCCCATATTGCCTAAATCAAAAGATGGTGAAAATCAAATTTTACCGAGTGCTAATGTTATTGAATACAAATTAGATGCTGAAAATAAAATCATTATTAGACCAAGTGGTACCGAACCAAAA
>JAKSUU010000050.1 GCA_024408695.1 Coriobacteriales bacterium
TTAGTGCGCTTTTAGATGAAATGAAAATTGCATATCCAAGTGCAGGAGATGCTAATTCCATTGAAGAAGCACTTGATGTTGCAGCTCGCATTGGATACCCATTACTCGTTCGTCCATCTTATGTTTTAGGTGGTCGTGGCATGGTTATTGCTTACGATGAGGAATATCTAGTTAAATATGTTGAGCGTGCAGCAAAGGTTTCTCCAGATCACCCTCTATACTTAGATGCATTTTTAGAAAATGCTACAGAAGTTGATGTAGATGCTTTATGCGATGGTAAGGATGTTTATATTGGTGCTATTTTAGAGCATATCGAAGAAGCTGGTATTCATAGTGGTGACAGTGCTTGTTGCACACCTCCGTTTTCTTTAAGTGAATCTGTGCTCGAAACTATTAGAAAAGCAACAATTGACCTTGCATTAGCTGTTAATACCCGTGGTTTATTGAACATTCAATATGCAATTAAGGGCACACGTCTTTTTGTAATTGAGGTTAACCCCAGGGCATCACGCACTGTTCCATTTGTATCAAAATCAAGCGGTGTTCCACTTGCAAAGGCCGCCGCTAAGATTATGGCTGGTGCCACACTCAAAGATTTAGGACTCAAACCAACTGAAATCGTTTCAGATATCTATGATATTCCAAAATATTACAGTGTTAAAGAAGCAGTTATGCCTTTTGGACGTTTTCCTGGTTCAAGTATTGTTTTGGGTCCAGAAATGAAATCAACTGGTGAAGTCATGGGTGTATCCAAAGACTTTCCTAGTGCATACGCAAAAACACAGCTTTCTGTTAGCAATACCATACAAAGTGCAGGCAAAGCCTTTATTTCTGTATGTGATAGCGAAAAGCGCAATATTAGTAGTGTTGCTTTGTCGCTTACAAAACTTGGTTTTAGGCTCGTTGCAACAATTGGTACTGCTCGTACTCTTCTTGCAAATGGTCTGGATGTTGAAATTGTTCGTCGTAGCCAAGAAGAAAGCCCAAATATTTTAGACATGATGCAAAATGATGAAATCGATCTTGTCGTAAATATTCCATTTGGACAAGGAACTCGTGGAGATGCTTATAAAATGAGAAGTGCTGCAGTAAATTATGGCATTCCTTATGTTACAACTTTATCTGCAGCATCTGTTCTGGCACAGGCTCTTCAATCTGTCCGACAAGATAAACTATTCCCAATTGCTCTTCAGGATTTGTTTCAAATGGAACTATAGTTAGCAGTTTTTGATAGCGAAAGACATACTTATTATGAAGAAATTCGACGAAAAAGTTTCTATATTGCTAAACGATAAAGTAGCAAAGGATATTTATAAGCTCGAATTTGTTTGTCCGCAAATTAGTGAATGTGCAAAAGCTGGACAATTTGTCGAAGTTTTAGTTGAGGCCAATCCTGTTTGTATGTTACGCGTGCCACTTTGTATTGCAGATGTTGATTTAGACTTGCACAGTATTACTTTGTATTACGCTGTTGTTGGCGAGTCAACCAAGCAACTTAGTCAACAAAATATTGGAGATGGTCTAAAAGTTTTAGGACCTTTGGGCAATGGTTGGCAGCAAGTTCCCCAATTAGAAAATGCTAAAAATGCAATGATTGTTTGTGGAGGTATGGGAGCCGCTGCAGTCTATCTTTTAGCTCATGAGCTATCTAAAAGTGCTCAATCAATTGATATCGTGTGTGGATTTGCGACTAAAAATAAAATAATTCTTAAAGAAGAGTTTGAGAATTTAGCTTTGCTTTACGAAAACCCTAATATTAAACTTCATATATGCACAGATGATGGTTCTTTTGGGTTCAGCGGGTATAACGTTGTGAAGATGAACGAACTTTTACAACAAAAAACATACGATAGCTGTTTTGTTTGTGGTCCTCCAATTATGACTAAAATTGCATGCAAGCAGGCATTGGATCACGGTGCCAAATGCTTTGCGAGTTTCGAAAAGCTTATGGCATGTGGCTTGGGAGTTTGTCTTGGATGCGTTTTGCAGACAAAAAATGGCCTTAAACGTGTGTGTGCTGATGGTCCTGTTTTTGATGCAGAAATAATTGACTGGGAAAATTTTTGCTAAGGAGAAATTTTGGGTGAAAACAAAAATGTTGATTTGAGCATTAATTTTGCTGGTATTTCTATGCCAAACCCAGTAACTGTTGGCTCTGGAACTTTTGGTGCAGGTTTAGAGTTTAATGAGCTATTTGATGTTAGTGTGCTTGGCGCAATAACTACAAAAGGCGTATCGTTAGAAGCCTGGGCAGGCAACGAAAGCCCTCGCATTGCTAAGGCTACAGGTGGCATGATTAATGCAATAGGCTTGCAAAATCCTGGCGCATCTTATATGGTTGAAGAAGTCCTTCCAAAAATCAAAGATTTAAATTCGAACATTATCGTTAACGTTTTAGGCAAAAGTCAAGAAGAATACGTAGAGACAATTAAAGTTTTAGAAACCAGTGATGTGCCTTGTGCTTATGAAATTAATATTTCTTGTCCAAATGTTAAAAGTGGGGGTTTAAGTTTAGGCACAGACCCAAAGTGCGTGCAAAGTCTTGTTAGTGCCTGTAAAAATGTTACTAATAAGCCAATTATTGCAAAACTTACTCCTAATGTAACAAGTATTACCGAGATTGCTTTGGCCGCCAAAGCTGGAGGAGCAGATGCCCTGACTTTGATAAATACTGTGGCAGCCATGGCTATAGACATAAAAACAAGGCGACCAAAACTTGCAAATGTTTGCGGTGGTTTGTCTGGTCCTGCAATTAAACCTATTGCAGTAAAGGCTGTTTATGATGTTCATAAGGTTTGTGATTTGCCTATTATTGGAATAGGCGGCATTACCTGCGCACAAGATGCAATAGAGTTTATTTTAGCTGGAGCTAGCGTTGTTTCAATTGGTAGCGCGAACTTTACAAATCCTTTCACTACGCTTGAAGTGATAAAGGGTTTAGAAAATTATTGTATTAAGAATAATATATTAAAAATCTCAGATTTAATTGGTGCTGTGGAGGTATAAATCTATGATCGATTGGCAAGCACAAGCAAAAAAGGATAGAATAATTGTCGCTTTAGATTGCGATAAAGCTTGCGCCATACAAAAAGTTCAGCAATTTGAAGGTCAAGTTAAATGGGTAAAAGTGGGCATGACGCTTTTTTTTAGTGAAGGGCCTGAATTTGTCGCTTATTTAAAAGAAAGCGGACTTAACGTTTTTGTTGATTTAAAGTTGTACGACATACCCAATCAGGTTAAGTTAGCAGCACGTGAACTTATGCGTTGCGGTGCAGATATAATTACGTTACATGCCAGTGGTGGCTTAGAAACTACTTGCAAATATGTTGAAGAAAACCGTTCGCTTTTTTTAGACAGGTTTGATTCTTTTGCCGATACATCTGTTGTTGCAGTTAGTGTCTTAACTTCTTTTGATCAAGTCGGCTTATGCCAAATAGGCATTGAAAATGATTTAGCAAATCAAGTAGATAAACTAAGCCTTCTTGCTAAAGAAGCAGGGGTTGATGGGATGGTCTGCTCTGCCTTTGAAGCAAAAGATGTTCGTCAAATTTTTGGCGACGATGCCTTGGTTATTACGCCTGGTATTAGATCTGCTGGTTCTAGTGTTCAAGATCAAAAACGTGTTGCCGATGCGAATTTTGCATTTGAACAAGGCGCCAGTCATATTGTTATTGGTCGACCGATTATGCAAGCTAATGACAGTTTGGCTGCTTTTGAAGAAATTGCAAAAAGTGTTGTTTAGTTTAAAGATTGGAATAATTATGACAGAACAAGAAATTCTAGATAAGTTTATTGATTGTGGTGCTATTTGTAATGGTCATTTTAAGTTGAGTAGTGGTCGCCATTCAAATGTTTATGTTCAATGTCAAAGACTTATGGAAGATGCAAGTTTAACCTTTGAACTTGCAAAAGAAACACTTAATAAGGTAGATTCAGGCCTTTTTAAGCAGGCAGATTTAATTGTTTCTCCGGCAATTGGTGGTATTACTTGGGGCTTTGCCTTTGCGCTTGCTTCTAACAAACGCTATATTTTTGCAGAGCGAGTTGATGGACAAATGACTCTGCGCCGAAACTTTACGGCTAAAGCTTGCAAATGCTTAATATGCGAAGACGTTGTTACAACTGGCAAATCGGTTAATGAAGTTAAACGTGTAGTAGAAGCCGACGGTGGTGAAGTGTTAGGTGTTGTTTGCTTAATTGATAGAGGACAAAACAACCAGTTTGATGGACCAGTGTTTTCTTTATTAAAATATCCAAGTTTGTCTTGGGACCCAAATGATTGTGAACTTTGTAAAAAGGGTATTGAGATTACTGCCCCTGGTAGCAGGTTCTTAGCAAAGTAGCATACATATATTTGGTCAGTAAAATTTGTTTTATACACATATTTTTACCCACAATATACAGTCCAAATATTTGTATTTTTTAAAAATTTCAAAATTATTAATTTCAATATCACAATAATAAAAAATTGTTAAAAATTTTTTATAAAAATTGAAAATTAACAAGTAGATGCAACATTTTTAATTTTTTTTTGAAAGATAAGAATTTTTTTGTTAGTATATTATCTACGCAATAAGCGTAGTAAAGTTTTTTATTAGGAGGAATACTTATGGCATTACCAGAATTAACTGATGCACAACGTAAAGACGCATTAAAGAAAGCGGCCCAGACAAGAAAAAAACGTGCAGCTCTAAAGCAAGACCTTAAAGATGGCAAAAAAACTGTCAAACAAGTTCTCAAAAAAGCTGACGATCCAATTATTGCTCGTATGAAGGTAAAAGATCTAATCTCATCCTTACCTGGTTGGGGCAAAACAAAGACAGAAAAACTTATGGAAGAACTTGGCATTGCTCCAGACCGCCGCATTAAAGGTCTTGGTTCACGCCAAAAAGAAGCTTTATTAGAAAGACTCTAGGGCTTAAACTCGCTTGAGTGGTGTTTTATTTGTAATTTCTGGACCTTCTGGTGTTGGTAAAGGCACCTTGGTCAAAATTCTTATTGAGAAAATTCCATCTCTTGCACTTTCTATTTCTGCGACTACTCGCAAACCTAGGATAGGTGACGCCGATGGCGTCACCTATTTTTTTATGACTAAAGAGGACTTTGAGCAGAAAATTTCCCAAGGAGCGTTTTTGGAATATGCAAATGTTCATGGCAATTATTACGGAACTTTGCAAAGTACCGTTGATGATTTATTAGATGAATATGCTGGAGTTATCTTAGAAATTGATGTTCAAGGTGGTCATCTAGCAAAATTACATTATAAAGACGCCGTAACTATTTTTATTGACGCCCCCAGCGAAGAAGAAATAAAAAATCGTCTTATAGGTAGAGGAAGCGATGTAGAAGAAAACTTTGAGTTGCGCTTGGCCAATGCTCAAAAGGAGCGCGAAAGTGCAAAAGATTACGATTTCCATCTAATAAATGATGATCTCAATGAATGTGCAAATAATCTTATAAAAGTGATAAAATCATATATTCAGTAAACGTAGATATTATATAGGAGACTGTATGTCAATTGTAGAGCCAAGAATAGATGACTTAATGGTACAAGTTGGTGAAGATCGTTATTTATTATGTGCGATTGCATCAAAACGTTCAAGCGATATTAATGATTTAATGTGTAACCAACGTTCTCGTGCAATTTCTATGCAAGCAGCAGATGATGTTGCACAAAAGGCTGGAACCAAACCACTTTCTTTGGCCATGCATGAAATTGCAACTGGCGTTGTCTCTTACGATAAAGAAAATTTTGAATAATACAATTTACATGCTTAACATATTATGTTTGAGCAAGTCTGTTTAGTTCATTATCACGAAATTGGCCTTAAGGGCAAAAATCGTCCGTTGTTTGAACGCCAATTAATCAAAAATATTAAAATAAAAATAAATCCAATTGGTCAATGCGATGTTGATCGCATTTCAGGACATATTTTAGTTGCTCCAAAAAAGGGCACAAAGCTAGAGCCCGAAAAATTTGATGTAATTTTTAATGTGCTTTTAAAGATTCCAGGTGTTGTGCGTGTTTCTTTGTGCTCTAAGTGTGCGCGTGTTGAAGAAGAATATTTTAGGGCAAGTTATTTGGCTCTAACAAATTTTGGCGATTTTGAGACATTCAAGGTAGATGCACGCAGGAATCATACCGATTTCGAAAAAGATTCTATGACTCTAAACCAGGAGGTCGGTGAATATTTATGTAACATGTGTCCCGATAAAAAAGTGAAAATGAAAAATCCTGACCGCACTGTTCACTTTGAAGTCGTTCAAGGAAGCATTTATGTTTATAGCGTAAGCGAGCGTGCAATTGGTGGTTTGCCTGTTGGCGTTTCAGGAAAAGTGGTTTCTCTTCTTTCTAGTGGCATTGATAGCCCAGTTGCTTCATTTCAACTTATGAAACGTGGTGCCACTGTATGTGGAGTTCATTTTTGTGGAACGCCAATATCAAGCGATGCGAGTATTTATTTGGTAGACGAAATCGCACAAAAATTGCAGGACCAATTTGGCGGTATGCCTCGTGTTTATTATATAGATTTTGGCAATTATCAAAAGCAGATTGCACAAAGCTGTGACAGCGAGTACCGTGTGGTTTTGTATCGACGGCTTATGTTTAAAGTTGCCTGTGAGATTGCAAAACGAGAAAAGGCGCGTGCGTTGGTTACTGGCGAAAGTCTTGGGCAGGTAGCATCGCAAACCTTAACTAATATTCAAACTGTTGACGATGCTTCAAATTTACCTGTTTTTAGGCCTCTTATTGGCACAGATAAACTAGACATTATAGATACTGCAAAAAAAATTGGAACCTTTGAAATATCAAGTAGGCCAGCCGATGACTGTTGCACTCTTTTCATGCCTAAACATCCATGTACTCACACATCTATTAAAAGTTGCGAAAACTTTGAAGAATCGCTTGAAATTCCAACAATTATTTATGAAATTCTTGAAAATGCTACTATAAAAGATTATTAAAGCGTTTTGTTATGAATATCAATTTAAATATTTATCGAGAAGAAGAATTTTCATTTATTGATGATGTTCATGTAAAAACTATTGTAAATTTTTGTCTTAATTATATGCAAAATTTTTGTGGTAGGGCATCTTGCATCGAGCTCTCGATTAGTTTTGTAGGTAGCGAAAAAATTTGTAGTTTAAACAAGGAATATCGTCAAATAGACAAGCCTACAGATGTTTTGACTTTTGCTTTTGGAGGCTTTATTATGAACTTATTTGATAAATG
>JAKSUU010000051.1 GCA_024408695.1 Coriobacteriales bacterium
GGAAGCGAGCGTTGGGGTCACAAAATGCGTGCACGCATTTCTGAAATTTTAGGTGCTGATCTTTACGACATTTATGGGCTAACAGAAATTTATGGACCTGGCATTGGTATAAACTGCAAGCCTGATTCTCCTATGCATATTTGGTCGGACTATGTTTACACCGAAGTCATAAATCCAAAAACCGGAAAAATTGTTAAAGATGGTGAAGTCGGCGAACTTGTTTTTACAACTTTGCAAAAGGAAGGTGCGCCTCTTATTCGCTTTAGAACACACGACTTGTCTCGCATAGTGCCTGGTAAGTGTTCTTGCGGAAGCAAACACCCTCGCATTGATGTTATTTTGGGACGCACCGACGACATGGTCAAGATTAAGGGTGTAAATATCTTCCCTGCTCAAATTGAAGAAGTCATTAAGTTTACAGACGGGGCCAGCAGTGAATATCAGGTTATGATTGATCATATGAATGGACGCGATCAGTTTACGATATTTTTTGAAACCGAGGCTACAGGAGATGAACTTAAGGCTGTTCAAAAATCTCTTGGTGAAATCTTCAAAGCAAAAATTGGCGTAACTCCAATTCCTAAAGGCGTGCCAATTGGATATTTACCAAGAAGCGAAAAGAAAACTCAGCGAATTTACGACAACAGATATTAATATTGTTATAGCATAACAATGGTTTTAACTGATCCCGCGCAATTTACAGATTATATATTAATAGGTAAAAGATCATGTAGTTAGGATAAGTCATGAAAATTTTAATTGTTGGAGAAGGCGGACAATTAGGCAACGAACTCCAAGAAATTCTTCGAACGGGTCAGGCACAAATAGGCCCAATTCCTGCTGAATACAAAGATGCTGAACTTGTTTGTCCTCATTTTGAAGATTTTGATGCTTCGGACAAAGAAAGTGTCGACGCAATGATTAACGGAGCAGGCTTTGATTTAATTATCAATTGCGCAGCTTACACTGCAGTTGATGCCGCAGAAGACAACGTACTAGATGCACGCGCCGGAAATGTTGTTATCCCTCAACTGCTTGCGATGGCGGCGGATGCAAATAATTGCAAACTGGTTCATATCTCTACAGATTATGTATTTAACGGTCAAGGGACTCGCCCATATCTTGAAACGGACCAACCTGCTCCCAAAAGCGTATATGGAATTACAAAACTTGAGGGTGAGCGCATGGTTCAAAATTTTTGCTGGCGTCATTTTATTATGCGCACTTCTTGGCTATATGGACAAGTCGGTAATAATTTTGTAAAAACAATTACGGCAGCTGCACGTAAAAATGGTAAAGTTAAAGTGGTAAATGACCAGCTTGGCAACCCTACAAATGCCAACGATCTTGCATATGAGATATTAAAAGTTGCACTCACTGATAATTATGGTGTGTATCATTGCACAAACAATGGGATTTGTTCTTGGTATGATTTTACTTGCGAAATTTTGCGCTTAACAGGTATCGAAGCTGAGTGCGAACCGTGTTCAAGTGATGAATTTCCAGCAAAAGCTCCTCGCCCGGCATATAGTGCTCTCGAAAATCAAAAACTTGCACAAACCATTGGTGATGAAATGCGCGATTGGAAAGATGCGATTGCTAATTATTGCGAAATCGTAAAACTTTAAATACGAATTCAAAAATTGAAACAACATTAAATAAAAATCTGTATGCACGCAAACGGCTTCAAAATCTTATAAATATATTAATTTGTGGATTTCTGCAGATTGTTTGCTTAGCATACAGATTTTTATACCTTTAGGCTAATTTTTCACCTGCATTTGGACCAGCAGCACTTGAATAAATTTCATCTACATGAATAAAGCATCCGCCTTTTGCCTTAATAGGCAAACCTTTTGCCGCAAATAAGCCATCTGCCCAGGCTTTTTGCTCTTCAAATTTTGCACCTTCGTTTACATATTCCGCAGTTCCATAAATTTGATAAGCGTTTTGACCTTCCCAAAATGTAAGAGCAACTTTGTTGCTATGCTGTAAATTTTGATAAGTTTTTTTGAAAAATTGATCAGAGATATACACTGTTTCGTCATCAATAGCGCGTTTCATGCCAATGATATTTATATTGACCTGACCATTTTCTCCAATTGTTCCAAATGCAAGACTGTCAACCATATTAAATAGGTCCTGCATATCCTGTGTCATCTTAGCCATAATTTATCTCCTAACAAACACACAATTATTTTATCAAAAAAACACTTGTCTCCATCCACGTTGTAATACAATAATTGCTTCATATAACAATTGCCTCCGTCCCCAATGTTATACGATAGTCATTTAAACAAATGATTATTAGGCACCGTCCCCGATAATCATTTTTATTGTAAAATATTTAGGTACACTATATATAGGACAAACATGTCATTAGTCGTAGCAAAATTTGGTGGTAGTTCAGTTGCCACCCCAGAACGTGTAAAAAACATTGCGCATCTGCTTGTAGAACGCAAAAGCCAAGGTGATGATGTAGTTGCTGTTGTATCAGCAATGGGTAGCACAACAGATAACCTAATTGACCTTGCTAAAGCAGTAAATGCCCACCCAAGTGGCCGCGAAATGGACAACCTTATGTCCACGGGCGAGCTTGTATCAATGTCTGTTCTTGCTCTTGCAATTGAACAACTTGGAGAAAAAGCCATGGGCATGAATGGTAGACAGGTTGGGATTATCACAAATGACGATTTTGGCAATGCTCAAATCAAAGAAATACACACAGATAGAATTCACGAAGCACTCAAAGAAGGCTACATTGTGATTGTTGCTGGATTCCAGGGAATAGATGAAGATGGCGACATAACAACGCTTGGACGTGGCGGTTCTGATACAACCGCTGTTGCAATTGCGGCTTCTCTCGGCGCAGATGTTTGCGAAATCTACACCGACGTAGATGGCGTTTACAGCGCTGATCCTCGCGTTGTTGGTAAAGCGCAAAAACTTGATCGCATTAGTTATGAAGAAATGCTCGAGCTTGCAGCAGCAGGCAGTGGCGTTTTACACAAACGCTGTGTAGAATTTGCACGCAATTTTGATGTTAAAATTCATACTCGATCTTCATTCGAAAATGTACCTGGCACAATTGTTGAAGATATGATAGATGTTGAAAAAGCTATCGTTAGCGGCGTTGCTTATGACAATTCTGAAGCAAAATTTACTCTTCGTGGAGTTGAAGATACACAAGGCGTAGCTGCAAAAGTTTTTAATGAACTTGCAAAACGCAAAATTTCAGTAGACATGATTATTCAAAACATCTCAGAAAATGGTTTTACAGATATTTCCTTTACATCCCCCACTTCAGAGCTTGAAAACGTAAAGAAAATTCTTGAAGAGTTACTTACTAAGTTAAGCGCTCGTTCTTACCAAATTAATGACAACATTTCAAAAATTTCAATCGTCGGTGCTGGAATGAAAGCGAATAGTGGTGTTGCAGCAAAAATGTTTCAAACACTTGCAGATGAAGGGATTAATATTTCTATGATTTCAACATCAGACATCCGCACAAGTGTTGTAATTGATCAAACGCAATTTAAACATGCAACCCAATGCCTACACACTGCATTTGGCCTAGACGGCACAGAAATTTTTGAAGATAATACCTTGAGCGAGCAAGAGCTTAAAGATAAAGCCAACAAAGGCCGATAAAAATTTTGCATGCAATTAGCGTGTATGTTGAGCACCCCTCTATCCCATTACACCCTATGACCTGCTAATTGGTACAAAACATATCAGGTATGTTTTGTACCACTATTTTACTCTTTTGGTATATGCTGATGATATTGCCGCGCACACGTCATCTGCTAAATTTGCTAAGAATTGCGAATCGTTATCTTTTAAATTTACATATACGCAACGACGACCATTGGAACTTAATGCTATAAAGTCTCCGAGCGCTTCAGCTTTTTCAACATCGCCAAGTGTATAATCTGTATGTGGAACACTAATATCATAAGTTTCATCAGCCGAAACAATTAAGAACACTCCGTTATTTTTGCCGCCTTTGTGCAACTGACCAGTTGAGTGTAAATAACGTGGACCAATTTCCAAACAAGAACATGCACTAAGACGATCTGCAACCCTATGACGAATGCGCTCCAAAGTTTCACGCCGTCCTACACCTCTAAAAGGCAAAAAAGCATTCAAACTAAAATAATCGCCATTTTCGATGGACGAAAACACAACACGCAAAACTTTACCAATTTCAAAATCGTCATCCAAAGCATCAAAATCCTCAAATAAAGCTTGACTCAAGTAAATCTTATCTGCATAATCGCAATCATCAAGATCAAAACTTCTGTAAGAATCTTTCAAACTCTTGACTGCTTCTTGTGCACCAGCACCATTTTGAATCCCCAAAAGTTTGCGCGCTTGAATTTTTGTGCTTTCAACATTCGGCTGATCAAACGGATTAATCTTCATAAGCCAACCACAAAACGCAACAGCATATTCCCAAATTAAAAACGATTCAATCATTTTAGACGCATCTTCAATATCTAAACGATAAATAGGAATGTCTGGATGTATACAAGCCTTTGCATGTTCAAATGCAGAATTATTATTCATATTACATAAAATTACGCATCTGTCTTTATGCGGATCAGATAAAATACCTGCATCAATCTCGACATTAGGTAGAATTCCCACACCATGCTTTCCCAAACTTTCGGCAACTAATTGTTCTACCCATAAGCCAAAAACTTGATTTTTAGGAGGCATAATAAGAGAAAATTTATCGCGACCTTGTTTGTAACAAGTATACAAAAAAGATGCTAACTGCAATGCAGGATTATCTGCAGAATCTTGTGCACAGGCATTTTCTACGGCTATTGCATCTTCTAGAACAGCTTCAATGTCAATACCAACAGATGCCATAGGCAAAAGCCCAAAAACTGAAAGTGCGCTGTAACGACCACCAACAGCTTCTTCCCCATTCAAAATGCAACGCCAGTTATTTTTGCGTGCAACTTCTTCTAACTGAGAACCTTTATCGGTAATGGCAACAAAGCGCTTACCTGCAGCTTCTTCCCCCAAATGAGCGCAGGCATAGCTCCAAGCAACATGAGATAGGACTGTTGGCTCTAAAGTGGAACCAGACTTACTCGAAACAATATATAGCGTGCGAGCTGGATCGCTAGATCCTAGAATGTGATTAACATAAACCGGAGATAAAGAATCCATAGTTTTAAAAGGAATTTCAGCCTTTATTTCAAGCGAGCGCAATTTAGTAATAGTTTGAGAAGCCTGCGTTGAACCACCCTGCCCGATCAGAACAACTGCATCAAGACCTTCACATCGAGCCTGCTGTGCAATCACGGCAATTTTTGCCGGACCAAGGGGTGGATTAGAAGCAAGACGCACCCAACCTAAACGTGTTGCTACAGATTCCTCAATTTCTTTATCAAATGAAAAACAACTTGCATCGCCGGAAGAAATTTTACTTGCAATTTTATTATCAATCAACTCTTTTGTTGCATCAAAACAATTTATGTCATTTTTTTCTATAAAAGCCATGATTTATTCCTTTTGTATAGTCTAATTATTATAAATGAATTTCACTTAAACTCTGAACTTGCTGAATTCTTTAAGTAAATATTAAGCCAACTTGCAAAGATAAATTGAGTATGGTAAAATAAAATGTTAAACTTTAAGGAAGCAAAATGGAAAGCAAAATTTCTAAACATAATAGATACATTGAAGAAATTAAAAAAACTCTAAAGGATCTTGAAGGTCAGACAATACATGTTAAGGCAAACCTTGGTCGTTCAAAAATTTTTGAAAAAGATGCCTTGTTATATCAATGCCACGACAACCTATTTATTATAGAAATTGAAGAACGCCGTCGTAAAAAATCTCGCAATTCTTATCAATACATAGATGTTTTAACAGGTTCATTAGAAATATATGATGCCAAAACCAAAGAAATGATTTTTGAAGATATACTTGACGACTTATCTGAAATCTAAACATAAATGGATTTACTGTATTCTACAAAGTCATATGCCAAAGTCAATTTATCCTTAAATGTAAAATGGCCTCCCTTTTCAAGTGGCTACCATGAACTTTCAAGTGTGTTTCAAAAAGTTGAACTGCACGATAAAATTGAGTTTTATTCATTGACAGCGCCCGAAAGCCAAGCTCAAAGCATTTATAACACTAAAAAAACTTACGCTGGCACTTCTATAACTATTGAAATTTTTTACGGATATCCAGTAAAATTAGAAGGACCTCTACCATATATTTCAATAGAAAACAATTTAATTTTTAAGGCAATCGAAAATTTTGAAGAAGAAAATAGGATTGCATTACCAATCAAACATTTATTTATAAAATTAACAAAACATATTCCTACAGGTGCAGGTCTTGGTGGTGGTTCATCAAATGCCGCATCTACCTTAAAGTTTTGTGAAAATTTACTTTTAAATCATTCAAAAAAAGAAAATAATTTCACTAATAACTTTATAAACAAAAGCATAGAAGAAATCACCGAATCTCAATTACAAATTGCTTCCAAAATTGGTGCAGATGTAAGCTTTTTCTACATTGCAGATTGTGCCTACATGAAAGGTAACGGCGACAAACTCGTTAAACACCTTCCTAAACTCCCCTTTCCTATTATTTTGCTTGGTGGCAATGAAGAAATCTCTACTGCTAAAATTTATCAAAAATTTGATGAAAACCCACAAGCCTTTACCGCGGAATGCTCATTGGCAAAACTATTTGAAGACTATGACAATAAAAAAATAGACAGGTATGAACTTGCAGGCGCCCTCCCAAGAGTCATGAATAATAATTTTGAAAATATTGTTTGCGAAATGTATCCTAGAATCAAATACAGAATTGACACAGCCAACAACACGCCTGGGATTATTTGTGCCCTATTAACTGGCACCGGGTCGACATCTTTTGCAGTGTGTGCTGATGAACTTACAGCAAACGGATTTGCAGACTATGCGAAAGGATTTTGTAACTGGGTATTTGTTAGTCTGCCCAAAAAAAATTCATAAATTACAAATCATTCATTTTATATATGATAGAATAGATATTCGCAACTAATTGGGATATCGTTC
>JAKSUU010000052.1 GCA_024408695.1 Coriobacteriales bacterium
CGGTCTCTTTTATCTTTTTCAAATCTGTGTCATGAGAAAGAGCCTCTGCGCTATCGCCATCATAATCTGAACGTAGTCTCGGTCCACACTTAGGACAGCAAACTGGCTGTGCATCAAATCGCCTGGAGGTCGGATTGTAATACTCTCCTCCACACTCAGGACACATTGCAAATGCCTTCATGGTAGTTCTTTCTCTATCATAGGGCATTGACTCTAAAATGGTTAGTCTAGGTCCACAGTCAGTACAGTTGATAAAAGGATGTTGATATCTTCTATTACTCTCATCAAAAAGCTCTCGCTTACACTTATCACAAATTGCAATATCAGCGGGAATCATAATCTCGCCAGACTCGTGAGCGCTAGTTATAATTGAAAAATCAAAATACTGTATTTCCTCACTCTCTGCTATTTCCACCCTCTGAATCATAGCTCTGTCAGGCGCATCTAATTTGATTTTCTCTACGAACTCTTCAACAATAGCTTCATCTCCCGTCACCTCTATCGCAACATAGGAGCCTCTATTGCTAACAGTTCCCTTAATTCCCAACTCATCAGCCAGTCTCTTAACAAAAGGTCTAAAACCT
Source organism: Coriobacteriales bacterium (assembly GCA_024408695.1). Lineage (GTDB taxonomy): Bacteria > Actinomycetota > Coriobacteriia > Coriobacteriales > QAMH01 > JAKSUU01. The sequence continues at coordinate 585 of JAKSUU010000052.1, forward strand.
ACGCCCTGAACTATCCCATTAATTGAAATTTTTACAGTTTTTTCCATAAAATACAAAAAACCTTTTCTCATAGTATTAATATAATTATAAATGTTATAATGAGTTTTAATCACATTTATAAAATTCGTAAATAAATGGAGTTGAAATGAGTAAAGTAAATTTCTATACAAAAGTTTTATTTATTTTTTGCGTGACGACTTTATTTTCGTTAGCTTTTGTATTGGGCTTTACTCAAACTAGTGCCCTTGCGCTTGAAACAGAAGCAGACAATGAGTTTTTTGCGGATGTTCAAAATGCCGATGAAGATGCAATAAATTTGGACGATGAAACTAACGATTCAAGTGAAATTTCAGACGATTCTTTGCTTACTTTACCTGTGGGTGTTCCAGAAACTGGCCAATATTGGTATAAAGAAGGCAGTAATTATTCGTTTTATAAAGATGGCGAACTTCAAACAGGTCTTATTGAGACAGATTTAAAACTTAATAATACTATCGGTGTCTATCACAAATATTGGATTGACTCAAGTACGCAACATTTAGTTTTTAATCAACTTATTGGCCCTATTAATTATGAAGGAAACACTTTTTATGCATATGCTACATCAGGTGGCTATTTTCTTTCTGCTGCAAAATATCGTATTTCTAGTACTGGATATTTTTATGTTGCAAATAGCGACGGATGGTTGCTTTCTGGCGTAACTAAAACTTGTGAGATTGATGGCTCGCAGCAAGTTTATGTAGTGGATGAAAACTTGCATGTAGTTATTCCGGGCTATGTGGTTTTTGCAGGCAAACTTTATTACAATCGCTCAGATTTGGCCTACGCAGTTAAAGGTATATATTATACAGGTGATGGACATGCACTTATTGCAGATAACAACGGTGTTATGCTTCAAGGTTTTCAAACTATAGGCGGTCACATTTATTATCTTGATGAAGATGGCAGAACAGTTGCGGGCCTATTTACCGTTAATGGTTTTTGGTACTTTGGTATTCACGAAAATAACAAATGCTATTTAGCTGTTGGCAAGTATCGTGATCCATCTACTGGATATTTTTATTTAGCTAATAGTAAAGGTGCGTTAGAAGATCCTGGTTGGCTTACAACTTCGGCTTACGATGGGCATTCAGAATTGTATTATATTGATCCAGATAAACACGCCATTATTCCAGGATTATCAAATGATGAATATTTGCATTATGTACGTCCAGATAATGGTCGCGTTGTCAGAGGAGTTTATGGTGTAACTAGCACTAGGGCATATCTTGCCGACAGCACGGGCCATATTTTGGACCCTGGTTGGCATGTCACAGGTGATTTTACTGGTGGTGTGCTTCAACGTTATTATGTAGAAGAAGACCACTTAACTTCTGCAGAATTTTTTACCGTAAGTGGTAATAGATATTATAGTATACCTGGTTATTATTTTGTTTTACGTGGCAAATTATATGTTGTTTATAATGGCGTAGGAAGATTTCTGCTAGCCGATAACGGTGGCGTTATGCCTTCTTTTGCAGGAATGCTTGTAAGTGCAATCTATGACGGTCATAATGAACGATATTATTTAGATAGTGCTCAAAAGTCGGGTTATTTTGGTTGTGTGCTTGGTTTTATTTCATTTGGTGGCCATCTATATTATGGTCGCGAGGACACTGGCTATGTTTATAGAAATTGTTATTTTAGTTCTGGGGGTCATAATTATTGGGCCGATGGCGATGGAATTCTTGAAGAAATTTTTCATAAGTTTAATGATATGTATAGATGGGCACAAGGCTATAACTCGCCTACAGATTATTTAATTTTAGTCGATACACCTTCTTGCAGAATTGGAATTTATGAGTGGTCTTATGGTGCGGGAGAATGGGTTGCCGTGAAAGAATGGTATTGCAGCCCAGGTGCGTATAGTAGTCCAACTGCCACGGGTACATTTTATATTCAAGACCGAGGATATTCTTTTGGTACATCCTCATATACGTGTTATTACTGGACACAATTTTATGGCAATTATCTATTTCATTCGGTTTTGTATTACCCAGGTGGTGGTATAAAAGATGGTAGAATAGGTGAGCATCTTTCACACGGATGTGTGCGGTTAGACATAGATAATGCGCACTGGATTTATAACAATATTCCACGTGGCACAAAGGTCGTTATTTGGTAAGGTTTTTTAGCTTTTAGGTTTTTAATGCAAGGTGCAAGTAATATAGTAAGTGGCAATTTTACATTTTCAAAAACTTCTATAGATGGTGTCATTGTTGTTGATGTTAAAAAATTTGGTGATAGCCGTGGCTATTTTATGGAAAGCTATCAAAAACAAAATTTTTTTGATGGTGGCATAACTGTAGATTTTGTTCAAGACAATCAAAGTTTTAGCACAAAGGGTGTCCTTCGTGGGCTTCATTTTCAAATTAACCATCCGCAAAGCAAACTCGTTCGTGTTTTGCAAGGGAAGGTCTTTGATGTGGCCGTTGATTTGCGCAAAGATAGCACAACATTTGGTAAGTGGGAAGGTGTTATTTTAAGCGAGGAAAATCGCCGTCAATTTTTTATTCCTAAAAATTTCGCTCATGGTTTTTGTGTTTTAAGTGACACGGCAACTTTTGCATATAAATGCGATGATTTCTATCATCCCAACGACGAAGGCGGATTAATTTATAACGATCCAGATATTGGAATTGAATGGCCTGCTCTCGATACAGACGCTAAGTTTGACGAATCAAAAATCTTGCTTTCCGATAAAGATAGAATAAATCCTAGCTTTAAAGAATACTGCGAAAAATTAGCCTAAACATTAATCTTATTGCTCATAATTTTCTATTGGCAACTGAAAGTATGGGGACTTTTGGTCAAGATTAATATTATAAAACTTGTCTCCATTAGTTTTAATTTTAGGCCAATTTGAGTAGAATAATTCAATGTCATTTTTGGGAAAATCAGACATATTGTACGTTGTATTAAATTGTTCTTTAGGGCATTCGTCTGCAGACATTAATTTCACATTTGGATTTAAGCAAATGCGTAATTTATCCTGTATAAGTAGTTGACAAAAGTGCGTAATTGAAGTATTGATTGAGCTGTACATTGTTGATAAGTAACCGTATTTTTCAAACGTTTCTTTAGAAATTATCATGCCTTCTATGCTCGCTGCGCTACAATTTTGAAAAGCATAAGTATTGCACTGATAAGCTGGGTGTTCAATATTATATCCTCTATAAAGTGGTAAAATAGTATTTTTTGAGCAAGAAAATCCGTAAGATTTAACCTTGTTATCAAAAGCAAAAATAGTTTTAGGTGCACATACAGCAATATTTTTTATTTGCATTAGGCCCATTAATTGTTCAATTGACTCGGGGGATATGAACTGACAACTAACTGGCAAAAAAACTAAATATTGTCCAGTAGCTTGTTGTGATGCTGAATTTACTAGTTCAATGGCACTTAAAGAATTTTCAAAATTTAATATCTTAATTTCGCATTGAGAAAATTTATCTATAATTTTTTGAGCGTTTGTTGGTTTATATTTTGCAGGCGCAATTATTATTTCAATATTTTTGTGTGTATTTGATTGTAAGAACAAATCTATTGTATCTTGAATCTCAATATAATCGCTGTTTTCATCATAAATAATAAGCGAAACCTTTTTTTCTGGCTGGTCATCAAACCATAAGGTATGAATATTCGTTATTCCACTATGTATAATTTTTGAGTTATCTAACAAATTGAGACGTTTTAAGTGTTCTTGAGCACTAAATCTATAGGATATACGCCCATATGGTTTTGCTTTAGGGTTAGCTGCGGTTGATACATCGCTAATGCGCCAATGATATAAAACCATTGGAATATGAATAGCTTGATAATTATCGTTATTCAATATTTGCGTTGTCGCATATAAAACCATGTTATAGTCTTGTGCCCCGTCGAATTTAGAGTCTCTTGTTGGCATTGAGTCAATAATTTCTTTTTTAACGCACATTAAATGAACAATGTAATTTTTTGAAAGCAAAAGTTCTGGAGAAAAGTCGGGCTTAAAAAGAGGGTGAAGATATTTTGTATTATTGATGCCGTTTTTTACTACCAAGTCTTCGTCACAATATAAAAGAATGCCATTAGGATTATTATTTATAGCCTTTGCATATTCAAATAGACAGTTTGGTTCTAAAAAGTCGTCGTGATCTAAAAAACAAATATAGTCTCCATTTGCGACTTTTATACCTTCTTCTGTGTTTAAAGTAATCCCATAGTTTTTATCTAAATTGACCACTTTGATTTTTTTATCTATTTCTTGATAAGCGCCTACAGCAAACTTTAATAATTCATCGTTTGGACTGGCATTAACAAGTATTAGCTCAAAACTATTGTATGTTTGCAACAAAACAGATTCAATTAAGTCGTCTAGGTATTCAAGAGGAGTATTGTATAGCGGACTTATAATGCTGAATAATGGTCTAGTAGTAAATGATTTTTGCTCCTGCTTTTGCTTGATTAATTCATCTTCAGAAATTTTGTTAGTTCTAAACCAACTGTCATATGTAGGGTCACTCCAAGCATCTATTGGAAAGTCGTTACTTGTGCCATCTCCTCCTCGTGGATTAGACTCTGGTGAGGGTGCAGCCATTTTGCCGGTTGTGGCAACTTTAAAAGTATTAACAACTCTTCGTTTTAATTTAAAAGGTATGCTTAAGTCTTTATTATTCATAATATGTGTAAAACTAAATCTATTTGTATTATACACAATTTTAGTATTACCGTGAGCGTATCACATAAATTGCCTTATCTAAAACAAATACTATATTTGGTAAAATAAATATAACTATGTATATGGAGTAGATAAATGAAGGGAATTATACTCGCTGGCGGTTCAGGAACACGTCTTTACCCATTAACAAGAGTGTGTTCTAAACAACTTCTTCCTGTTTATGATAAACCTATGATTTATTATCCACTGTCTGTGCTTATGATGGCTGGCATCAAGGATATTTTGATTATTTCTACACCACATGATATTGATAATTTTCAAGAATTATTAGGCGATGGTTCACGTTATGGAATCTCGCTTTCTTATAAAGTTCAACCTTCGCCAGACGGACTAGCTCAAGCCTTTATTTTAGGCGAGGATTTTATTAATGGCGACGCTTGTGCGCTTGTTCTTGGAGATAATATATTTTACGGTCATGGAATTTTTCAAATACTGCAAAATGCGGTTAAAAAAACGCATGGTGCTACAGTTTTTGGTTATTATGTAGAGGATCCCGAGCGCTTTGGGGTTGTTGAATTTGATGATAACTACAAAGCTATAAGCATTGAAGAAAAACCAGCAAAACCAAAAAGTAATTACGCTGTCACAGGCTTGTATTTTTATGATGATAGAGTTTGCGATTTTGCTAAAACTATAAAACCCTCCGCGCGCGGTGAACTTGAAATCACCGATCTCAATCGTTTGTACCTAGAAGATGGCTCACTAGACGTTGTAACACTCGACAAAGGCTTTGCTTGGGTTGATACCGGCACAATCGAGTCTTTGTTTGAAGCCTCAGAATTTGTTCGCGCAATTGAGGCTCGCACGCATCAAAAAATTTCGGCGGTTGAAGAAATTGCCTATTTAAATGGTTGGATCGATGTTGATACTCTTAGAGAAAGTGCCAAGGCTTATGGCAAAAGCCCATATGGTCAGCATTTGAAAAATGTTGCCGATGGTGGAATCTTAAGGAATTTTTAATTTTAGGAATTGGATAAACTATGAAAACTTATCTTGTTACAGGTGGGGCAGGTTTTATTGGATCAAATTTTATTAAGTACATTCTTGATGTGAGTCGTGATGCATACATTGTTAATGTCGATAAGCTAACTTATGCCGGCAATCTTGATAACATCATTGAACTTGCTGATCATCCACGACATGTTTTTGCCCAAGTTGATATATGTGATGCAACAGAGCTAGAAAAACTTTTTGAAAAATTTAAACCAGACTTTGTTGTCAATTTTGCTGCAGAGTCGCATGTAGATCGTTCTATTCAAAACGCGGATGATTTTATTAATACTAATGTTGTTGGTACAGGAAACCTTCTTAAATTATGCAAGCAATTCTGGGAAATTGGCGATGGCATGTATGGTGACAAAAAGTATTTGCAAGTTTCTACAGATGAAGTTTATGGCTCGCTTTCTTTAGAAGACACAGATGAGTTTTTTGTTGAAACTACGCCTTTAAATCCTCATAGCCCTTCTTCTGCTTCAAAGGCTGCGGCTGATTTGCTAGTAAAAGCTTATTTTGATACGCATCGCCTGCCAGTTAATATTACTCGTTGCTCAAACAATTATGGTCCTTATCAATTTCCAGAAAAACTCATACCTTTGTGCATTAGTAATGCTACGGAACATAAAAACCTGCCCGTATATGGTGATGGTCAAAATGTTCGCGATTGGCTTTTTGTAAAAGACCATTGTAAAGCAATCGATATGGTGCTTGAATATGGTA
>JAKSUU010000053.1 GCA_024408695.1 Coriobacteriales bacterium
ATGCGCCTGACCCATTGCGTAATCGTTAGGGTCGTGAGCAGGCGTTACCTTTACAAAACCAGTACCAAAGCTGCTATCTACATGCCAATCTGTGAAAATTGGAATTTCACGATTTACAATTGGAAGCACAACTGTAGCGCCATCTAAAGCCTTTTTTTCTTCGTCGTCAACACCAATTGCAACGCCTGTGTCGCCAAGCATGGTTTCTGGACGAGTTGTTGCAACTGTAATGTATTCAACGCCATTGACAGGCTCTTTTAGAGGGTAGCGCAAATACCAAAGATGACCTGATTCATCGCAATATTCTGCCTCGTCATCACTAATTGCAGTTTTGCATTTTGGACACCAATTAACAATGCGCTTTCCTTTGTAAATGAGGTCGTCATCGTACCATTCACAAAAAACCTTGCGGACAGCCGTGGCATATTCTGGGCTCATGGTAAATTTTTCATCGTCATAATCTACGCTACAGCCCATGCGTTTAATTTGCTCTACGATGATGCCACCGTATTTATCTTTCCATTCATGACATTTTTCTATGAAGGCTTCGCGACCAATGTCAAGACGAGAAATACCCTGCTCTTTGAGATTTTTATCAACCTTTGTTTGCGTTGCAATGCCGGCGTGATCTGTACCTAAAATCCAGCGAGTGCTGTATCCAGCCATGCGACAATAACGGATATAGGTGTCTTGAATGGTATCATCGAGAGCGTGCCCCATATGAAGCATGCCTGTTACGTTTGGGGGCGGAATTACTACAGTACGATCTTCGCCCATGTGAGGATCGCGGCTTTCACTGCGAGCAAAATATCCACTGTCTAGCCACATTTTCAAAATTTTTTCTTCAAAATCTTTGTGGTCGTAATTTTTAGGAATGTCTTTCATGTTAATCCTTAAATCAAATATTAAATTATCTATCAAAATTGCAGCACTTAGGTTACCGTCCCCAGGTGTTGCAAGTGCACCGTCCCCAGGGGTTGCTACTTTTTCTTTAGTGGCTCCACAATTGGTTCAACGTTTTCGAGCACACAATCCTCACTAATTGTGACAACACGAGCTTTGTCACTATCAGGAATCTCAAACATAATTTTTTGCAACAATCTCTCACAAATACTACGAAGACCACGAGCACCAACCTCAAGATCTATTGCACGTTTTGCAATAGCGTGAACAGATTTTTCGCTAAACTCTAGCTTAACATTGTCAATAGCAAAAAGCTTTTGATATTGCTTGAGAAGAGCATTGCGAGGCTTCGTTAGAATCGCAACAAGGTCATCTTCTGTAAGCTCGTTTAGATGGGTTACAATTGGAATACGGCCTACAAACTCTGGAATAAGACCAAACTTTGTAAGGTCTTCTGGCAAAACTTTAGCAAGCAAATTGTCTTTGTCGTCGCTAGCTTTTTCATTAAGCTCGCTATTAAAACCAACGCTACTTTCGTTAACGCGTTTTGCGACGATATCTTCTAAGCCAACAAAAGCACCGCCTAAAATAAAAAGAATGTTAGATGTATCAATTTGAAGCAAGTCTTCTTCTGGATGTTTGCGCTGACCAGTTTTTGCAATATTTGCAAGAGTACCCTCGATGATTTTTAGAAGAGCCTGCTGAACACCCTCACCCGAAACATCACGTGTAATAGATAAGTTTTCGGCCTTGCGCGCAATTTTATCAACTTCATCGATGTAAAGAATTCCGTATTGAGCACGCTCAACATCGCCATCTGCAGCATGAACAAGCTTTAGCAAAATGCTGTCCGCATCCTCTCCAACATAACCAGCCTCTGTAAGCACAGTGGCATCGGCAATGGCAAAAGGAACATCTAAAATTTGTGCAAGAGTTTTTGCAAGAAGAGTTTTACCACTACCACTTGGACCAAGCAATAAAATATTTGCCTTGTCGATATCGACATTAGAAAAGCCATTAGACTTAATTTCTGTTTGCTGGCCACTAGCAAAAATACGCTTGTAGTGATTGTAAACTGCAACACTCAGTGCACGCTTTGCATCTTGTTGACCAATAACATAGTGCGAAAGCTCCTCATAAATCTCTGATGGTTTGGGAAGACTTGAAAAATCAATAGGTTTTGCAGGTGCTTTGTCTTTGTCAACAGCTTCGCCCGTGATTGTTTCTATGCCTTTGAGATCCAACGCTTTTGCACATGCCTCTACACATTCATTGCAAATAAAAAGGTGTTCTTTGTCGTTGCCAATTAAACTTACTCCGTCGGTTTGTTTTTTGTGACAAAACGAACACATTTCTGGAGGGCTTGTTAAATCATTAACCATAAGATTTCCTTAAATCGAATGACCGGGTAAATTGCGCACAACGCGAAAATTTGAAAGTGTCATTTGCGCCTTACGCTAAATCATCCAAAATTACATTTATTTTGCTTTTTTTGCGGCTTCGGCACGAGATTGAACAACTGCATCAACTAGACCATAATCTAGGGCTTCTTGAGCAGTCATAAAGTTATCAACTTCTGAATCTTTATGAATTTGTTCAACAGTTTTACCAGTATGTTTTGCCATAATTGACTCAAGGCGTTCACGAGTTTGACGCATAAGTTCTGCAACAACTTGGATGTCTGTTTCTTTGCCTTGGGTGCCTCCACTTGGCTGATGAATCATAATGCTTGAATTTGGAAGAGCAAAACGTTTGCCCGCTGCACCAGCGCAAAGCAAAAATGCACCCATGCTCGCACATTGCCCAATGCAGATTGTGCTAACGTCGGGTTTGATAAACTGCATTGTATCGTAAATGCCAAGGCCCGCTGTAACGCTTCCACCAGGAGAATTAATGTAAAGAGAAATGTCTTTGTCTGGATCGGCGCTTTCAAGGTGCAAAAGTTGCGCGATTACAACATTGGCAGTTTGGTCGTTAACTTCGTCGCCTAAAAAAATAACACGGTCGTTAAGCAGGCGAGAATAAATGTCGTATGAACGCTCGCCACGTGGGCTTTGTTCAATAACATAAGGGATAAGCGCTGATTTTGGATTAAATGTGTCGTACATGATTTTGTCCTTTCTACGAATATGCCTTGTTTTTTATACTCAATCCACTTTGGATTTTGTAACTATTTGTCTGAATCCTTTTTAGATTTTGTAGTGTTTGTGGTTTTTGCCGTGCTTGTGGTTTTTGTAGTCGCCTTGGTGGATTTTGACTTATCTGATTTCGATTTTGATTCTGTTTTAGACGATTTTGCCTTGGTAGCTTTTTTCTTGTCATCCTTTTCTTTGTCTTCTTTTTTTTCGTCATCTAACTTTTCACCAGGTTTTAGCTCTTCGAATTTGGCGTTTTCTTTAAGCCATTCACTTGCCTTTTTGCGCAAAATTGCTTCACGGATTTCACTCATACGACCAAGTTCAATCCACTTTTGTTTTGTGCCTTCTGGGTCTTGAGCAGCTAGAAATTCTTTATCTACATCTTCGTCTGTAACTGTAATGCCATGCTTTGCAGCTATAGCATCGAGTGCAAGACTTTGATGAGCAAGCTCGGAACTTTGCTCTTTAAAGTCTTTGTCGAATTCTTCTTTAGAAATACCTTCGCTTGCAAGGAGCTGATCAAAGGTCATGCCCTGACTTTGCAAATTATTGTAAAAATCGTAAAGAGAAACACCATGGGTATAGTCAAGGAATTTTCGGTTGATTTTATCTTTAACGCGCTTGCCGATTTCTTCGTGAATGAGCCTTTCTTTAAGGTCTTCAATTTGACCTTCTTTTTCTTTTTCAATTGTTGAACGCAAGGTTTCTTTTAATTTATCGAGACTTTCTGCACCAAGACGTTTTGCAAATTCGTCATCGATTTTTGGAGCTTTTTTCTCTTTAATTGCCATTAGAGCAACTTTTGCATGGATAGTGTCGGCACCAATAAAGGCGTATTCTTCTTCCCCCTTAATGCTAAAGTCGAATTCCTTTTTGTCGCCAGATTTCATTCCAATAATTTCTTTTTCGAAATTTTTAGGCATTGCCTGGGTGCCGAGTTCAACAAGACGCTCGTCGTCTTTAAGACCAGGAACTTCTTCTCCGTTTGCGGTGCATTCAAAATCAAGAACTACAAAATCGTGCTCTTTAACAGCACGACCAGCGATTTCCTCAAAATCATAATAGTAAGAAGAGAACATATCGATTTGAGCTTGGATTTCTTCGTCGGTGGCCTTTGTAGATGGAATTTTTAGCGTTGGAGCATCATAGCTTGTAAGCTCAACTGCAGGTTTAACAGGACCTGAAAGGGTAAAGTTAAAGTTGTCAGCGTCGGTGAGTTTTGGAAGTGGTTCAAATTTTGGATTTTCAATGAATTGAATGTCTTGTTCGTCGATGGCACGAGGGGCTACATCGTTAACCATGTCGGTTGCGATTTCTGTATAAATTGCATCTTTGCCACCGAAAAAATTATCAAGAACAGTTCGAGGAGCTTTTCCTGGTCGAAAGCCAGGAATACGTTTTTTGTTCAATTTTTTGTAATAGGCATCGATGTGTTTTTTGGTTTCTGAGGGTTCTAGCACAACGGAAATTTCAATTGAACCGTCATCTTTTTGCGTTTTTGTAACTTTCAAGGCCATCTCCTTAAGGTTAATATGTAAATTATAATAATAACATAGTAAAGAGCAGATTGCGTAATCTGCTTAAAATATTGGGGTGTGTAATTTTTTTGTAAAGCAGGTGCAAAACTTGCATATGTATTTTTTGGGGAAATGTTGTTTTGTTGCTATTTGCGGGCGGAGGGGTCACACATGCCCAAAGCAGATGTTCGTGGACATTTGCGCCTGTTCAGGTGCGGTTGCTTGCGATCATGTGCGGTTGCGCCTGTTCATGTGCGGTTATCCACAACCATGGTGTTTCAAATATTTATCGGCGTTTGGAATTTTTTTTGCGAGTAAAAATCACAAAGAAAGCGATTGCTGCAATTGCCAAGCCCACAAAAATTGCAAGAAAAATAATCTCGCCCAAGCCAAAACTTGTGGCTGCCGCACTTGTTGGGGAATTCGAGATTTCTGCAAGAGCCTTAGTTGTAGCGGTTAAGTGAGGCATAAGCATTGATACTTTATCTGCATCGTTAAATGTATTAAATGGACCTTCAACAGTAGTATTTGGAATCAATTGCTTGATAGCAAGAATATCTTTTAAAAAGTCAAGACTATATGCTGCGGTAAGAGATTTTGCTTCTGTAATTTGGTCTTCTGAATCTTTTTGAACAGCATTAAAGTTTTCTTTTGCGGCATCGGTTAAATCTACCATTGCTGGTTCAGATAAAGCTTGTTCAAGTTGTGTTTCGTCCTGAGCGGTAAAAAGCATCGTCATTTGAGTGGCATCTGTTGATCTTGCGATGCTTGTAATTTTATCCGCAAGATCGTAAGAGCCCGAAGTTCGAGTAAGTTTTGAAAGGTCCTCAAGTGTTTTTGAAGATGCCTTTAGGAAAAAGTATGGACTGTAGATGCGGTCGTAGTTGCCGTCGCTATTGGCTTCATCGCCAATCCAATAACAATCAGAAATGTCTAAATAATCGATACTTGCTTTCGCTTCATCGGGGCTAATTTTGGTTTTATCTTTTCTGTCCGCATAAAGGTCTGCAGGGGTTTCTGCTATACCTGAAAGAGAGTCAATAACGGTTTTTTTGTCGCTGTTGACAAAAGTGGCACCCATCATTTCTTCGATTAAAGACTTGTATTTTGAATCGGCGAAAGAATCGCCAATGATGTCATTTCCATAACGAGTAAAACCCCATTTATTTGCTGGAACCATGCCAACAAGATCATTTTTTTCGCAATAATTGAAAACAGATTTGTAACTTGTTGCTTCCCCGGGATTTACAAGTGTTGTAAGTGGACAAGAAAAAGTGTAGGTATAACTGCGGATGTTTTCATCTTTTTCATACATCGCTCCAAGAATATTTGCTTCGGCAGCACCGCGGGAATGACCAGTTATTAGCATGGTTTTTTGACTATCCGAAGAAGATTTGTCGCTAATGTAAGAGTCAACAAGGGTTGCAATACGATTTGCACAAACATCAAAACCTTTGTGATTTGATTTATTTAGCCATTCTGGATGATCGCCTGTAAAATTTGCATAAGCATCTGTTTGGGCACCAACATCAAGGTCGCTTGACCACTCGCCTTCTCCTTGCGTACCACGAACAACACACGCAAAGGCATCATAATTTTTGTTGTTAACTTTTATTGCACGGTGTGCAAGAACTAAACCAGCGACATCATTTTGATCTTGTTCCCATTTTTGAGTTGCAAGGTCAACGAATTTGACATCATCAAATCCAAAATCTTTAAGCAGGTAGGTGTAGTCGTCGGCGGTTTTAGCATTTCCAATAATGCCTTTTCCACTTGGACCCTTAACATAAGCCATAGAGTAAATGTCGGTAGCCAAAAGACTTGATGCTGAAGCAAGATCCTTATTAAAAAGACGAGGATTGTCCGATGTAATCCACTTAAAATCAAATTTTGCTTTTGTTTGATATTCGCTTAAGGGGCGCCCAAAAAGAGGACCGCTTATTGCAGTGTCAAATTCATAAGAAGATTGATTTGCTTCGTCGGCTGCGAGCGCAGAAAATGGAAAAATTGCTATGGTAAGCAGTGCTGTTAACGCAATAGATATGACTTTGTGTGTCTTTTTCATTGAAAGCCTTTCTTTAATTTGTGATTATTATAGCATAGACTATAAGACGATAAGAATATAATTCGATGTCTCAATTAAAGATTCAATTGAAAATGTAATTGCAACATTCCGTTGCACTTAGTCTTTCACTGTTGCATTACCTTTTCAAGTGACTTCTCAATTGAAGCGCTAAGGAAAAATTAGTAAAATTTACTTTTGAAAAATAAAAAATACTAAAAATTTCTTAGCACTTTTGAGAGAGAGGGGGGGGCTAATTAACCTGCGCCACACAATTGAATTTGCGTAAGTCG
>JAKSUU010000054.1 GCA_024408695.1 Coriobacteriales bacterium
ATAACTTTTTTGAGTTTGATATACTTTAGTTATTAAATAAATGGAAGGAATTTTATGACGAACTGTACTAACGATAAAAAACCACGTTTAACTGATGCATGGGATAAGTTAAAGGAGGCATTAAGCTATGAAAAAACAAAGCTTATCAAAGAATTTTCGAGTTTATTAGATGATTGCGAATCAAGTGATAACAAGTGCATCGGAACCTACGATGAACTAGAGGGTAAGTTTTTTATTGGATGCAATCCAGAAACTAAAAGGTCTTCTGGTTCTGGTAAAGGGCGATTCAAACATCATCATTGGATTACTATTATTTTTGAACATAAAAAAAATAATTATGTTGAGAGATACAGTTATTGTTTGAACTTATGCCAAGAGCATATGGATTTAAAAACAGGAAATGTTCATCAGGATTTTACTAAATTGCAGTTAAATAGAAATTTGTATCGCGGTTCTCAAGTTGGTGGCCAATTTAGTCCTAGGCCTGGCATAAGATATATTTATGATAGTCAAATCAACGAATGTTTGGAGTGTACAGAATTGCTAATTCCGAATCAATATATTTATCCAGAATGTACTAAAACTCAAAAGAATCTTCCCTGGGCCAAAAATTATATTGAAAGACATGCATCTGTGCAAATTCCAAGTTTTGATATGAAGGATAAAAATTATGACGCTGAAAAGGTAGCCAAATTTGTTTTGGATTTAGTTAAAGATGATATTGAAAATTCATCTCCAAATGAACGTTTTAAAGAATCAAAATGAAAGTCGTTGCAATTAGCGACATTCATGGATGTTTAGATGCACTGCAAGATGCCTTGCGTGTAATTGAGCCATATCTGCAAAAGGGTGCCGCCCAGCTAGTCTTTTGTGGAGACTATATTCACGGGCGTGACGATAGCTATGAAGTATGTGAAACTATTATTGCTCTGCAAGAAAATTATGGAGCAGATAAAGTTGTTGCACTTTTAGGCAATCATGAAAAGCAAGTTTTAGACAAGTCTCAAATGGTTGATGAAAAGAACTTTGATTACGCACGCGAAGATCGCCTTATTGAGTGGTTTAAAACTTTGCCGCTATATTATGAAACAAAAGATGCAATTTTTGTTCACGCTGGTATAAATGAAGATGTGGGTGAGGGCTGGCCTTACGAAAGCACAACATATGATTTTTTAGAACGACATCCAGCCCGCATTGGCGCAGTTAAAGGTCTTAATAAAAAAGTTGTTGCGGGGCACGCAGGCACATACAGAATTTCTGGTGATTCGTATTTTCACAAAATTTTCTATGATGGAGCATCACATTATTATATAGATGGAACCGTAGTTGCAACTGGTTATTTACCAATTCTTATGTTAGATAGTGACAAAAGCAAATTTTACGAATACGATTTTGGCAGTTAGTCTGAAATTTTACCTTACAAAAAATAAAGAACATTAAAGATAGGAGGCTTAATGAGCGACAGCGAGCTTAGCGTTCAGGATTTATATGATTTTTATGTGTCCGAAGGTTTAGTAATTAACACTTTTATAAGGGAAATGTGCGATGAGTATCTACCCTTATACCAAGATATTGAGTGGCGGCAAGAATGGGGTTATGGTAAACGCGATGATTTTTGCAAGTGCATATATATTTCTTTTTACGAAATTAGACACAAATATGGCAGCCTTGCCGAGGTGGATAAGTATAGAGAATATATAGAAGAATTATGTGAACGCGATTATTATCCTGCTTTAAGTAAACGCGCAAAAGCATACTTTGCCGAGTGGAGCCCTGCTTTTAAAAATGATGAAGATTTAGCCGAATTAGATTTTCTTGAGTGCATGACACATGGTATTTATCCAGTATACGAAGCTGTTGCATTAGGAGACATTTATAAGTATTATGATCAGGGTGAAAAAAGTAATGAGAACTTATTAAAAGCTTATGCATATTACGCGATAGCATCGCACTATGATGATGTAAATGCGAATTACAATATGCATTGTCTTTTGTGTGAGCATGACATTATTCCTTGCGATCCGAACACGCAATATTCATATTTAAAGAAGGCTAAAAAGAGGGCTGCCAAGTATTACTTTAAAGGTCAATTAGATATAATTTATCCCATTATACTTTCGCACGAAGCTCTATTTTTAGATAACGAATGGGTGCATGGAAACCTTTCAGAAGCTGCTCTAAAAGAAGAATATAGAAACGTCATGAATTGTTTATTGCAGGCTATTTTATTAGAAGTTGAAATGAGTTCTTTGCTTAAAGATGTTGTCCCTGGTCAAAATTATTCCGCGGCTTACACAATGGGTGACATTATGAAGCTTGCAAAAAATACATCTATTTACGAAGACCCCCGCTTTGAAGAACTCAAAACTTTGCCTCCTATAAAGTGGGGCGAAAATCGAATGCGTCATAGCAATGTGGTTGAATTTAGTAAGGATAGATTTGTAGAGCTTGAGGATGTTTATACTATCGAAGTCATGTCGTTTAACTCCAATGCTGAAATTTATTGTGAATCACAAAAGCAGGGTGATGGAACATGGCGGCATACCACTAAGCTTGTGGAGCCTGGATACAAATCTTTTGATAAGAGTAAAGATAATTATTTTTTATTAAGTGTTCCCAAATGCGGATTTTGCAACTTTGTTGATGAAATTGTTTTTACAAGTGATGAAAATACTAAGATTTTTAAGGACAATGTTGAACAAAAAGATTACTGTGAAACAAAATTTAAAGATGCAGATGCACTTTTTACTTTTTTATATGGGGCGAGTTTTAGTTGGATGGTTGATTATGGTGGGCCTTACCCTCCTTTTGCCAGCGTGTATAATCTGTCACCCTCTGTAAAACTTCCATATTATGAATTTAATGGAAAATGCAAGGTAGATTTAAAACAGACCAACGTTGTGCGTGATGTTTTTGTACGTGATGAATTTGATGTTTCTACCAGTTTGTCACGAGAACTTTTATTTGAAAAGTGGAAAATCGAAGCGAATATTCCAATTGATTTGGATGATTTTCACTATTTTTTGGAATAGCATTTTAAATAGGTGTAATGTGTTATTAACAATTAAAACGGAGGCAAGTACTTGAAAGTTTTTGCAATAAGTGATATTCATGGATGTTTAGATGCTCTGCAGGATGCACTTGATTATATTGTGCCTTATCTTGATGAAGGCGATGCTAAACTTGTGCTTTGTGGGGATTATACATATGGTGGTACGCATAATTATGCGGTTTGTGAAACAATCATGAAGTTGCAAAATAAATATGGTTGGGACAAAGTTATTGCGCTTTTAGGAAATCACGAAACCGAGGTTATGGAGGGTCGTTTATATTTAGAATCAAGTTATTATGATGAAGAGCGCGAAGATCGAATTGTAGATTGGCTTTATGAGCTTCCCCGATATCATGTAGAAGGCAATACGATTTTTTGCCATGCTGGTATTTGTGAAGAAGCAGGTGAAGACTGGGAATTTGGAACAGAAGACTATGTTTTTACAGAAAAGTATCCAGCCGAGTTGGGGCAAGTGCCCGGACTTGATATGAAGATCGTCGCTGGTCACGCAGGAACATCGGAGATTGCAAAAGATCCGCATTTTCATGATATTTATTACGATGGTGCAAGTCATTATTACATCGACGGCACCGTTTTAGACAGTGGCTATTTACCCATTTTAATGGTGGATACAGATACAGATAAGTATTATGAATTTATAAATGGTAGCTGGTATGATATTTTGCCGTATAATGAATTAAGTTAAATGACAGTAAGGCGGAAATCTTGACTAGATTTTATACATCAGATCTTCATTTTGGTCATGCAAACATTATTAAACTTGCTAATAGGCGGTTTAACGACATAGATGAGATGAACGCATGCTTAATAAATAATATTAACTCGCGCGTGAGTGCGGATGATGAACTGTATATTCTTGGGGATTTTTCTTATAAAATCTCAAAGGAAGACGTTATTGCATTTAGAAACCAACTAAATTGTAAAAACATATATTTGATTTATGGAAACCATGATCACAATTATGATGACAGTGATGTTTTTACTTGGTGCGGGGATTACAAAACTCTCAACACAGATCAAGGTAAAATTATTATGTTTCATTATCCAATTTTAGAGTGGGATCAATACTTTGAACATTCGCTTCATTTACATGGGCACCAACATAATCATGGCGATTATAATTTAAAGATGCGCGAGGAAGGTTTGCTTAGGTACGATGTGGGCGTAGATGCGCACGATTATTTTCCTGTAAGTGAAGAAGAAATCAGAGAGTTCTTTGCATAAGGGCAGTTATCCATCCAACAATAACTATCTGAGCAATTTACCTCTAATTTGAAGAATCAAAAAAATCTAGGAATTTTCTATAATAATTCTGAGGCAAATATGAGGTCATTATGAATTTTGCAAAAGATAGAAAGTGCAGTACTAATAAAAATCAAACATTTCCAATTTTTTTTGTTGCATTCTCTTTAATTCTCTTATTTCTTGCAACAAGTTTATATTTTTTGCTTAGCAGTGTGAATATTGCTCATAGCAAGCCAGTTCTTGGCGAGCAGGCACAAAGTATTGTTGATGGTTTTGAATTACAGGCGCAGCACCGGGTTGAAACTGGAGACAAAGTTGCGGTGAATGCGACTACATGTGAAGTTGTTGATGATTTGGTTGCTGATGCAAATAACTTGAACACATATTCAAACGCCCAGTTAGACGAAACTTTTCCAGCAACTTTTGACCTTCGCAATGCAGATCTTGACGGTACAGGTTCCACAAAAAATTATGTCCCAAGTGTAAAATTTCAAAACCCGTGGGGAACATGCTGGGCATTTGCAGGAATTGCCGCAAGTGAAATTAGCATTCTTACAAAAAAGCGCCAAGCAGCAATTGTAACTGGCAGCGATGGTAATCCCCACGATGCAATTGATTTAAGTGAACATCATCTTGCTTGGTTTAATTACACACCAATGACTGCGCAAGAAAACCCTGCTCAAGCAGGAGAAGGTGCGTATAGCCAAGCAGAAGCAAATGCCACTGGTGAATTCGCAAAAAGTCAACGTATGAATACAGGTGGTGTAAATATGTCTATCACCTCACAATTTGCTATGGGCATAAGCGCAATTAATGAGCCAGATTTTTATGACTCAAACCTTGACCCATTGTCTAAACAACTTCTATACAGAGGCAAAAATGGTACCATACAGACTAGAGCTAAAGGCGACTGCTACAGTGCGCAAGATGACTGGTCAATAGATACAAGCCAACGTTTTAAGCAAGATTATGCGCTTCTCGATGGTACGCATTTTCCTGATATTGCAAAATTTGATGCTTCTGGCAATTTAGATTTAACACATGTTCAAGAAATCACAAATATCATAAAGGGGTATTTAATGCAGGGCTATGCCGTGTCTATTGGTTTTTGTGCAGATAATTATTCTCCGGGTGCTACAAATCGTTATCCTCGTTATATCAATACAACTAATTCATCGAGTTGGGCGCATTATACTTATGAGAAAAAGCAAGCCAATCATTCTGTTACAATCGTTGGTTGGGACGACAATTATGCCACCAGCAATTTTTTGAGTGAAGTTGTGCGATTGGATGCAAGTGGCAATCCTGTGACTGATCCAGGTACAGGACAGCCAATTATGGACCCTGTTGCGCAACCTCCATTGGCTGGCGCTTGGATTATCAAAAACAGTTGGGGTGGCGTTGACAGCATTGGCCAGGGCTTAAACAAAAACCAATGGGGCGAAGATAACAAGGGATATTTTCATCTTAGTTATTATGACAAATCGTTATGTGATGAAGAAGCTTATGATTTTGATGTAGAAAAATCAGTGGCTGAGCACGGCAGTATAATTACTCAGCATGATTATATGCCTTGCGAGCAAAATCGTGCAATTTCTACAGCAGATTTATGTACAAGTGCAAATGTCTTTACTTCATCTCAATCTCAAACAATTGCAGAAATTGGTGCTATGACCAGCGAAGTTAACGAAAATGTAACTTATAGTTTGTATCGTTTGCAAAGTGCGACACAGCGCATCGACGAGGGCGAACTTTTGTGGTCTACAAATAGAACCGAACAATACGCTGGTTTTCATCGAATTGCGCTTGACCAGGCTTATCAGTTTAACAAGGGTGAAGTTTTTGCGATAACGGCAACTCAGCTTACCGATACTGGATATTTGGTTGGTGTTACTGCCGACTATAACAAAGCAGGCTACGACGCTAATCTTACAGGGGATCAATATTTTGTAAAGGGTGTTGTAAACCCAGGTGAGAGCTTTGTATATACAAGTTCTGATGATACTTGGACAGATTGGGTTGTGCTTAAGCAAGAACTTGAAACCTCCACTGGCGAATCCAAATATTTTTCGTTTGATAATTTTTCATTGAAGGCTTATGGTGTGCCAAGTCCTGTAGATATCGCAGCTGCAACAGTTACGGTTGAGGAGCCTTATATTTTGTATGATGGCCAGGAACACAGCCCTGCAGTTAGCGTTGAGTTAAATGGCATACAACTTGTAGAAGGCGAAGACTATGTACTAAGTGGTGATGTTTCTATGGTTGATCCTGGAGACTATATTGCAACGGTCGAGGCTTGTGGCGATAGCTATTACGGAAGCGTTAATGCAGATTGGAGCATTGTAGAAAACCTTGCAGGTGCGGCTACCGATACAGGGGACAGGACGATTTTAGATTTTCTATTTAGCCTTTTTACTTTTAATTAGTGAAGAAATTGTGAAGAAATTGTGAATTTTTTCCTGCTTGAATTTAGCATTATATTTTTTCAATAAACTTTTATTTGCCCAAATCAAATGTATTTGTATAATGAAACTTTATGAAAAG
>JAKSUU010000055.1 GCA_024408695.1 Coriobacteriales bacterium
CATGGTCTACGTGACCGATTGTACCAATATTTACATGCGGTTTGGTACGTTCAAATTTTTCTTTTGACATAATAATTCCTCCTAAAATGCCTATTCACTTCACGCCTCCGCAAGGAAAGCGGAAGCGATTTAAGCCTAAAACCTAATGATTTTTCGTTTTGAATGTTTAGCGTTTTAAAAATTACAGGTTAAAAAAAGCAAATTTCAACATGCAAAACTTGGTAAATTCTAACCAAAAAAATGGTAGCGGCGACTGGATTTGAACCAGTGACAACACGGGTATGAGCCGTGCGCTCTAGCCAACTGAGCTACACCGCCCCGATTGCTCATCCTAAAAGTAAGGATGGTGCCTGTGACTGGATTTGAACCGGTGGCCTCTTCCTTACCAAGGAAGTGCTCTTCCCCTGAGCTACACAGGCATAAATTTGCAATTATGCAAGCTAGCTGGTGATGTGGTGGGCGCGCATGGATTCGAACCATGGTAGGCATAGCCAATGGGTTTACAGCCCATCCCCTTTAGCCACTCGGGCACACGCCCACAAAAGTTTAAGCACCTTAATATGTAGCTTTCAAGTTGCTGCTGTCTAATGTCTATAAACAGCAATAAAAAATTATATGTTAAATTTAGTTTATATCGTAAAATTTGTTTATGTTTCACGGAGCCGGGTGTAGCCTAAACATTTTTTTTGAAAATTGGTACAAAATATATCAGGTATTATTTGTACCATTTCATAATATTATAACTAAAA
This sequence comes from Coriobacteriales bacterium, assembly GCA_024408695.1. Lineage (GTDB taxonomy): Bacteria > Actinomycetota > Coriobacteriia > Coriobacteriales > QAMH01 > JAKSUU01. Next base: position 750 of record JAKSUU010000055.1, read on the forward strand.
CATCGGGTCTGAACTGATAAGTGGTACAAAATATATCAGGTATTATTTGTACCAGGAGGAATTAGTTTGCGTTTTCGTTAGTAGAAACTTTTCTTTCCTCGACTGAAACGCCAACCGTTTTCTTTAAAATAATTAGAGTTGCAATTGTTAAAACCGCACCTATTGCTAAGCAAAGAATAACATTTTGCGTAAAGCCCGCAATTATATATGTGACAAATGAAATCGCTGCAACTGTAAGCGCATAAGGAAGTTGTGTGCTTACATGCTCAATATGATCCACATTTGCACCCGCGGATGCCATAATTGTTGTGTCAGAAATTGGTGAGCAGTGATCGCCGCAAACTGCACCTGCAAGACAAGCAGAAATGCCAATTGTAAGTAGAACTGGCTCAGTTGTAAAGATAGAGACAACAATAGGAATTAGGATTCCAAACGTACCCCAACTTGTGCCTGTCGCAAAACCAAGTCCTAGGCCAACCAAGAAAATGATAGCTGGAAGCATCATGTAAAGCTCGGCTGCGGCACCTTCCATAAGTCCTGCGATAAATACATCTGCACCAAGGGCACTTGTGAGAGACTTTAAGCAAAGTGCGAATGTGAGGATTAAAAGAGCTGGAATCATAGCTTCAAAACCCTTGATGAGGCAATCTGTGAGACCTTTAAGATTTACACGTCTGCGTGCTAAAAGATAAATAATGATGATAGCAAGCGCGATTAAGCAACCCCAAGGAAGCCCAACACTTGCATCGGTAGTACCAAAGGCAACAGCGAGATTCATGTATGTGGCCTCTCCTGCATCCGTAATCATTTCTGCATCCCAAAAACCACCGATGTAGAGCATGCCAACAATACAAGAAGCAATTAAAACAACAATTGGAATGATCATATCAAAAACGCGAGCTTTTTCGTCCTCGATTGTATCCTCATTACCAAGAGAGCCAAGTTTGCCTTCTTTATATGCAGCAAGTTCGCTTTTTGCCATTGGTCCATAATCGAAACGGAAAAATACAAGTGCGAGAACAAATATGATTGTAAAAAGCGAGTAGAAATTATATGGAATTGATGAGATAAAAAGCTGGATGCCGGTTACACCCGTGTCAAGAGAAGATGCAGTTGCTGAAACAGCAGCAGCCCAAGATGAAATTGGAGAAATGATACAAATAGGGGCAGCCGTTGCATCAATGATATATGAGAGCTTTGCGCGACTAACGTTTTTGGAATCTGTAACTGTGCGCATAACTGAACCAACAGTAAGACACGCAAAATAATCATCGATGAAGATTAGATATGAAAAGAAAACAGTCGCAAGTTGAACACCTACTCTACTGTGTACGTGTTTAGCTGCCCATCGACCAAAGGCGGCACTGCCACCCGATGCATTTACAAGCGCTACAATGAAGCCAAGCATAATCAGGAAAAGATATATACCAGCATTCCATGGGTCACTTATAACACCAATAAAGCCAACGGCAAGAGGTTCTTCCTCTGTGCCTGCATTGCTTAAAATGATATTGTTAATTGTGGCAACGGGATCAAATTGTGCAAGAAGCAAAGCTCCAACAAAGACCCCCGCAAATAACGAAAGGTAAGTTTTTTTGGTTATAAGCGCAAGAACAATAGCAATTACTGGAGGCAAAAGCGCCCACCATGTGCCTACAAATTCCATGTTTTCCCCTCATCAATGATAAAAATATATTATATGTTAAATTTATTTTTTAGAAAGCAAAACACTGGGAGCGGGGGTAAATGTTCACATTTTGACATAGATGGATTTTATAAATGAACAAATATAACTTTGACCTGGGAATTGGTACAAAATATATCAGGTATTATTTGTACCAATATTAATAACTTTCCGCTGACCTGGGAATTGGTACAAAATATATCAGGTATTATTTGTACCACTAAGAACCTGGATACTTAACGTAAATCATGCCCCCTTGTACTGGGCCATAACAGACAATCAGGCCTTCGCCAGGAGCATGTATCATTTGGCCTCCACCAGCATAAATTCCACAAAGCGTGGTGCTTACGCATATATCACCAGGTACTGGATTGTATGTTCTAGGCCAATTCAAAAAAGTATAAGTTGTTCCAATGTGAGCATGAACGCCTGCACATGCATAACTAACAAGTCCTGCTGCATCATAAGCATCTGGACCTGCTGCTCCCCAGGCATAGGGTTTTCCTAACTCGGCCTGGGCGCGACTAAAAATTTCGGCGGGCTGTGGTACTGGAGAAGGTGGAGGTAGCTCTCCTGTAAAATAGCCGTGACCAGATAAACCTTGATCTTCGCGAGCATAGCTTATATCTACATGCGAAGGATCATACGCTGTTCCCGCGCCTCCAACTAAACTTGTAGCGCCTGCAAACATGTCTTCGCCATCCCCTGCCCAAGCGGTACCAAATGAGCAATATATAGATGTTAGAGAACTACAAGAATCAAACATATGCTTAAAATTAGTAACTGAAAATGTATTAAACCCTTGCAAATCTAACAAAACCAGTTTTTCACACTTATAAAACATGCGCTCCATAGTTGTGACATTTGAAGTGTCAAAATTTGAGCCAAAGGTAATGCCTTGCAGTTTGCTTGTCGCAGAATAAGGTGCCGTTTCGTCGTAACCAAACATATAACTCATATCGGTGACATTTGTCGTGTTAAAGGCAGATAAATCTAACCAAATAAGAGAAGAACAAAAGTCGAACATATGGTTCATCAATGTTACAGATGATGTGTCTATATCTCCAAAAAATATGTCTTCGAGACTAAAGCACCCATAAAACATCCAAGAAAAACTTGGGCAATTAGATGTATTAAAGTTGCTCAAATCAAGAGTTTTAAGAAGTTGACAACTATTAAACATACTTTCCATGCCATGCTTGGCAGGGTCGAATGCAAAATTCAAATTTGAAATTCCTTCAATACTTTCTAATTTATGAAATCCATCAAACCACCACGCAGATTGACTTATTTCATAATCTTTCATAGAAGAATCAAAAATAACAGCATTATAAAGATTTGCATAAATTGAGCCTGTCATCCATGGAACTTCAGTCTTTTGAGTTGCGTTTTCAGCGTTCAAAAGAAGATGGTCGCCTGTTGCAAAGTCTTTTCCATAATAGAATGTAAGCTTATAGCGGTTGCTTCCGTTTGGCTGGGCTCTTACATAGGCACCATAAATTGACCAGTAAAAATCCTTTGAGTCGGTCGAGCCGTCTTCCCAGGCATAACCTGTAGTTGGCTTAAGATTTACCGTGTATGTGCCAATATCTGTAGCGGTAATATCTCCACCAGTTTGTATGACACTTGCATCAAGTTCAACGCCGGTTACAGGCGAGCCTGTATACTCCATTTTTTCATGGATGGTAACTGTAGGGATTAGATTGAGCTCAACATTTTCAAAAGTCATGTGCTTTTGAACAGTGAAATCTTCAGTGTCGTAAGCTGCAACTGCACCTGCAAAATGTATGTGACCTGTTGTGTTTTGCGGGGCCATTACAGTGTATTCGCCAGTTTCGTCTGTATATACAACCGGGCAGGATCTACCGTCGGTCGTAAAAAATTGAACACTAACATCTTCTAATGGATCATGAGTCAGCGAAGAAAACGCTTTGCCAGTAATTGCGCATTCTTCCTGCAGTGAAAAATCAAGACTAATTGGGCTTTGTCCAATAAGGTCCTGGGCAGTTTCCACAAGCATATCGGTTTGAATGCTAATTATATGAACATTATTATCTATATATAGAGGGTTGTCGAAATTTTGAGTCGTTTGAGCTACTCCATTAAAAATTTCTCTATCGTCATATTTAATAATCCAGTTTGCACCTGCTGTATCTGCAGTCTCTGTAACTGTTAAGCCGTAAAACGCAAGTGAGCTATCTTCGCTAAAATATTGAATGTATCCGTCTTCTATTTGTATATCCTGTCCGATTTTTGCGGTAAATTTTGGAGAAACGGTGTTTTCTAATTTTTGAGCACTTGCAGTAAAGGAGTTTAAATTTAGTGCACATGCAGAAATTCCTACAACTGCCAAAACAGCAAACAAGGAAAAAAGGGGTTTTTTATGTTTGCGAAAAAGAAACAGCAGAATTACAACAACAAGAAATGCAGAAACTATACTGAAAAATAATGATGCATCTCCGGTATCACTTGAACCCGCAGCATTTGCACTTACAAATTCAATTGTAGATGTAACTGTTTGCATCATTGCACTCCTAAATACTCAAAATGAACAGTTTATAAACACTTGAAACACTTAGGGACGGTAACCTTGGTGTTGCAAAGTGAATTTGCATAATTGCACTCCTAAATACTCAAAATAAACGATTTATAAATTATTGCCTATATTACTGAAAAAAAACATCAATGCCACCAAGACCACATTCAACCAAAGTATTTTGTTGAATATAAAGTAAAGCCTTTGCAAAATCGTTTTTAGGCGTAATTTTTTCATAAGTTAAAGATGGATTAGAATTACTATCAGAAATCTGCTGGTTTTCAATTTGAGATTTGTCTGAAGAGTTTCGGGTTAAAGTAGCGGTTTGAGTGTCCACAACACGATCATGTGAATCTATTTGCACTCTCTTGCATTTTTCTGGATATTTTTCATCGCCTTCATAGGTATAATTCACATCGTATGAATCACTTGCTATCGTACCATTAGATTTTCTATAAAACGACTGTGAAGTAATAAATGAATTTTCGTCGAAATAATATTCGTTGTAGACTTCCCAGGAAAAAGCCCTGGATGTACCTGGATTTTGCGTAGAAACACTCTTGTTAACAATTTTTTTGAATCTACCAGAATCATAATATTCAAAAATTATAGAAAGCGAATCCGATGTATCTGGTTTAGGATTTGTAAGTTTGTATTCAACATTTTTTGGACGGTCTTTATCATCTAAATCATAATCTGATAATTCGTAATTGGACTCAGGCATATATGCATTTGAAGCGTGTATTGTAAAACTAGATGCGAGCCCACACTCTTTGTAATTTTCAAATTTTACTTCAGAATTAGTATCTCCAATGATGGCACCAGAGAGTGTAGAAGAAGATAAATTTCCCAAATCATCAAATTGCCATGTTTTATTTAGACCCGCGTCATCTATGCATTTTGTGAGTACAGTTATAGACTCTTCTTTTGGAGAAGAATTTGAAACTGAAGGGGAATCAGAATTTGACCCTGGTTTGACAGCAAAAACAACAATAAGTATTGCAACAACTGCAAGCGCGGCTAAAGATAAACCAATGATTAGAGGGGTCTTAGATTTTTTTTTCGAAGTGATTGCGCTGGTAGCAGAGGCTTTTTGATTAGAAGATTCAGTGCTTATAGGCGGATTATTTGTGGAAATATCGTTTGAAGAGGTATCGTTGATAGCCGCATTGTGTTTGGGAGTAGCGTTTGCCGGGTTATCGTTTATGTGTGTAGCGTTTGCCGGGTTATCGTTTATGTGTGTAGCGTTTGCGGAGATATCAGCAGTGTATGCATTGGTTTTGAGGGTATCGTTTGTGGGCGGAATTTCGCTTTGATTAATATTGTTGTTGTTAGAATCGAGCCTTGACAAAGAATCCAAATTTTGCCCACAGTTAAGACAAAACTTTTCACTTCCTTCAATCTTTGAGCCGCAGTTTGGACAAAATCTATTTTGATAAGTGTTTCGCGTATTGGCTTTTTTATTGATTTCTGACATAATATTACCTTCGTTTATTTCCATATATTAATCTTAATTTAAATGATAAATTAGTGCAGGTATTTTAAGAAATATTTAGCAAGCGACCTTAAAAAACCATATAATTAAATGAAAAATTTCTTTAGCATAAATCTATGTTAATATGCACTGATGTTAATGACAGTATAAAATCGTGAATTAGCGAAAACAACCTAAAAATTTAATACCAAGTGCCAATATTGTAAAAAGATTCTGCTGCATCTGCGCTAGGAATAATAAACATATTTCTATATAATTCATTCATTTTTGTTGGTATGTTGGCGATGTTCTTATAGGGCGGTTCCTCATA
>JAKSUU010000056.1 GCA_024408695.1 Coriobacteriales bacterium
GTTCATCATCTGTTAAAAGTTCAGATTCATCATATTCAGCTTCTCCGTACTCGTTTTTATAACTTATGCTCATGCGCTTAACCGCTTCGATTTCTTGTTTAAGTTCAGCATCAAATCGTTCAAGATCGGCTTCTAATTCTTCTTTCAATAGTGCAGCATCATCTTCACGAGCTTGAGTGTCGACATAAGAAATCATATTATGCGCAAAATAAAGAACTTTTTCAAGATCTTTTTGAGACATATCTAAAAGATATCCAATGCGAGAAGGTGTGCCTTTGAAATACCAAATATGAGAAACAGGAGTATTGAGTTCGATGTGACCCATACGTTCACGGCGAACCTTAGAACGAGTAACTTTTACTCCACATCGCTCACATACAATACCTTTAAAACGAATTCTTTTATACTTGCCACATGCACATTCCCAGTCTTTGCGGGGACCAAAAATTCTTTCGCAAAATAGGCCATCTTTTTCTGGGCGAAGCGTGCGGTAATTAATTGTCTCTGGTTTTTTTACCTCTCCACTAGACCAAGAACGGATTTTTTCTGCACTTGCAATACCAATATGAAACTGTTCAAATTTGCTTACTTCAAAATCTGCCATAATTAGTCCTCCTCTCCTTTCTCGTCAGTGGGGTTTTCGTTATCGGCTCCTTCATTAGATCCCAATAAATCATCTAAAACAGCATCTGCACCAGCACTTCCACCAGCAACATCATCGCTTAAATCATCAACATCAATGTCAATAAGAGAATCCGTATCTTCTTGTTCATCGTCATCTGAACTTTCATCAGGGTGCAATAAATCGAAAACATCTACGTCATCTACATCTTTATTGGTTTCACTATCTTCAACATCATTGAAAATTTGAGTGATAGATTCATTTAGCTGGTCAATAAGGATATTTTCGTCATCTTTTTCTTCTGGAATTTCTTCTGGAATTTCAAGACCATCTTTTATTCCGTCAAGGGAATCTTCATCTTTAATTTCGTTATCACTACCTATAAGTTCAACATCTAAACACAAAGATTTCATTTCTTTAAGCAAAACTTTAAAACTTTCGGGGACTTCTGGGGCTGGAATATTTTCACCCTTTACAATAGCCTCATATGTTTTTTGACGACCCGATGTATCATCAGATTTAACAGTTAATATCTCTTGTAATACATTTGAAGCACCGTAAGAATACAAAGCCCATACTTCCATCTCTCCAAAGCGCTGACCACCAAATTGTGCCTTACCGCCAAGAGGCTGTTGAGTAATAAGGGAATAAGGACCAGTTGAACGTGCGTGGATTTTATCGTCAACCATATGTGCAAGTTTTAATATATAAGTGTAGCCTACAGTAATAGGTTCACGAAATACCTCGCCTGTACGACCATCTCTAAGTGTTGTTTTGCCAGTTGCTAAAAGTTGAGGAACAAAAGGCTCATAAAGCATGTCACCATATTTTTGTTGGGCCTTGCGCATACAATTATCGTTGGCCTTTAAAATGCACTCAGAGATTTCATCCTCGCGAGCACCATCAAAAACTGGAGTAGAAACAAAAAATGGACCATCAACAAGTTTATCCTCGTCATCCCAACCGTTTTTAGCTGCCCAACCAAGGTGATTTTCCAAAAGCTGACCGACATTCATACGAGATGGAACACCAAGTGGATTTAAAATAACATCAATTGGGGTTCCATCAGACATATAAGGCATATCTTCTACAGGCAAAATACGGCTAATAACACCCTTGTTACCGTGACGACCAGATAGTTTGTCGCCTGCTTGGATTTTACGTTTTTGAGCAACGTAAACGCGAATAAGTTCATTTACGCCAGCCTTAAGTGTATCGCCTTTTTCTTTAGACAATGAAACGATGTTAATAACTCGCCCACCTTTACCATGAGGAACCTTAAGAGATGTATCTTTAACATCACGAGCTTTCTCACCAAAAATTGCACGTAAAAGTCGCTCTTCTGCTGTTAGATCGGCCTCACCTTTAGGGCTAACCTTTCCAACAAGAATGTCTCCAGGAGCAACCTCTGCACCAATGCGAATAATACCATCTGCATCAAGGTCGGCAAGATAATCTTGAGATAAGTTTGGAACTTCTCGTGTTATTTCTTCAGCGCCTAATTTTGTGTCACGAGCTTCAACCTCAAATTCGTCAATATGAATACTAGAAAGTAAATCTTCGCTAACAACACGCTCTGAGACAATAATAGCATCCTCGTAGTTAAAACCTTCCCAAGGCATATATGCAATTAAAAGGTTTTGACCAAGCGCTAGTTCTGCATGGTCTGTAGATGGACCATCTGCTAAAGCGTCTCCGGCTTTAATAGAATCTCCTGGCTTTACTAAAGGACGATTATTTACACATCCGCCCTGGTTAGAACGTTGGAATTTTTGCATTACGTAGTCGTCAATAGTGCCATCTTTTCTTTGAACTTTAATTAATTGGCTATCAACATATAAAACCTTACCGTCATGTTCTGCCAAAGGAAGTTCTCCGGAGTCAACGGCAATACGATGCTCGATGCCTGTTCCGACAAAAGGCGCATTTGCACGTAAAAGTGGCACGGCCTGGCGTTGCATGTTTGAACCCATCAGAGCACGGTTGGCATCGTCGTGTTCAAGAAATGGAATAAGAGCAGTAGCAACAGATGTCATCTGACGCGGGCTAACATCCATGTAATCTACGTCTTTTGGTTCAACTTCTGCAGGGTCTCCAAAAACTCCATCGCTATTCTTTTTACGACATAAAACCGTTTCATTTACAAAAGCACCAGTTTTTTCGTCAATTTGCTCGTTTGCCTGAGCAATAACAAAATTTTCTTCTTCATCGGCTGGCAAATAATCCACGATGTCTGTGACCTTGCCATTTTCTACACGTCTGTATGGAGTTTCAACAAATCCGAAACGATTAATTTTTGCGTATGTAGCTAAAGAACCGATTAGACCAATATTAGCACCTTCTGGCGTTTCAATAGGACACATACGACCATAGTGTGAAGTATGTACATCACGAACATCCATGCCCGCACGCTCTCTTGAAAGACCACCTGGACCCAAAGCAGATAAACGACGTTTATGAGTAATACCACTAGCTGGGTTGGTTTGATCCATAAATTGTGATAGTTGCGAGGAGCCAAAAAATTCATTAAGTGCCTGTTCAATTGGATGCGCGTAAATAATGCTGTCGGCAGTTAGTTCGGATGCAGCTTGATTTGTCATTCTTTCTTTGGCAGTAGATATAACCTTACCCATACCTACTCTAAATTGATGTTTGACTAACTCACCAACGCAACGAATACGTCTATTGCCAAAATGATCAATATCATCAATTGAATATTCAGGATTTTCGTCAAAAATACCAAGCAAATATTTGATAGTCTTGACAATATCTTCTTCCATCAAAACATGATTTTCGATAGGTTCTTTAATGCCCAACTTCTTATTAACTTTGTAGCGTCCAACATCACCAAGGTCATAGCGAGTATGATTATAAAACATATTTTCAACATAGGTTTTTGCTGTTTCGATATTTGCGACCTCGCCTGGTCTTAGTTTTTTAAAGATTTCTGTAACTGCTTCTTCTCTGCTACAAGTAGAATCTTTTTCAATTGAATTTTTGATTACCTCGTGATTTGCAAATAATTTAAGTATTTCATCGTTTGTTTGCGCAATGCCTAATGCTCGTAAAAGTAAGGTTGCAGGCATTTTGCGTTTTCTATCGATTCTGAGATACATAGCATCGCGACGATCTAGTTCAAATTCGACCCAGGCACCACGCATAGGGATGAGTTTACAAGCATAAAGAGTTTTATTTGTAATTTTTTCAACTTCCGAGGAAAAATAAACGCCAGGCGATCTAACTAATTGAGAAACAACGACACGTTCAGTACCATTGATAATAAATGTACCTCGATTAGTCATTAAAGGAAAATCACCCAAAAATTTTAAGCTTGGTTCAGAAACCTCTCCGGTTTCTTTGTTGATTAAACGAGTTGAAACAGTAAGAGATGCAACATAAGAAATGTTTTGAATTTTACATTCTTCCTCAGAACATTTTGGAGCACCAAACTCATGATCATAAATCTCGAGCGATAAAGTTTTTGAGGTGTTTTCGATTGGTGTCATGTCTTGAAGAGTCTCTGCAATTCCATTAGTAAGAAAATCTCTATAGGAATCTTTTTGAACAGCAATAAGATTAGGGATGTCGTATACCTCAGAGCGCTTACCAAAACTTAAACGCTGACGATAGGTATTCGTCTTAATTTTTGAAGATGAAGATGCGACTTTTGCTGGGGATTTGCTGCTTTTGTTACTGTCTTTTTTGCTTGTCATTTGCTTCCTCTCATTTGATGAAAATTACTACTACAATTAAGAAAATGTGACTAAACACACGAATTTAAAATTTTATTATAATTAATATTAAAAGTCAAGAAAAAGTTTTGTAAATGGCATGTTATTTTCCAATTTTTCTGTGAACGGTAGTTATTTGTCGGTGAACGGTAGACAAATTTCGGCAAACGGTTTAATTTAAACAAAATTGTAAAAAATTAAATATATAACTGAGTTGTTAGAATATATTCAAAAACACATGGTTCTAACATATCTTTAACTTGCGACGGAATCTTAGCTGCAAACAAATTTCGAATATCTGTTGAACTTAAATCAATAATATTAAAATCATAAAAAGCAAATTTGCGATAATAATCTTTAAAATGCAAACGAATGTATTCTTTGGCATCTTCTAAATTGTGCCCGCTACGTGAAAATACAATAAAATCGGTAAGTTTAAGAAGATTGTCGACTTTATACCAATTGGCAAAAGTGAAAACAACATCACTAGACATAACAAAAGTAAATTTTGAATCAGGATACTTAGACTGTAAATACTGAATTGTTTCGACTGTATAAGATACATTTGTTTTTTGAGATTCATAGTCTTCAATAATAATATTACGCATGTTACCAAAAGCTAGTTTAGTCATCTCTAATCGATCGCTAGGTTTTGCACTTACACTAGCTGTTTTAAAATGTGGAATCCCCGCAGGTAAAACTATGATTTTTTCGAAAGAAAATTCCTTCAAAATATACTCTAGACAAGTTTTGTGGCCTAAATGCGGAGGATCAAAAGTCCCTCCAAAAACGGCTATGTTTTGAACTGCGCACATTATTTACTAAGATAGAATGCGGTATTCATTTTATTGGCGAATTTGTCCATCTCCAAACAAAATATATTTTGAAGAAGTAAGTGCATCTACACCAAATGGACCACGAGCATGTAATTTTTGAGTGCTAATTCCGACTTCGGCGCCAAGACCAAATTCTCCCCCCTCGCTAACACGAGTCGATGCATTAACATAAACGCATGCGCTATTTATTTTGTTTACAAAAAGTTGTGCAACTTCATAATTATTTGTAATGATGCACTCGCTGTGTCCTGTGCTATGCTCATTAATGTGCTTAATTGCTTGCGCGCAATTATCAACGATTTTTATTGCAAGCTCATAATCTAAATATTCGCGGTCCCAATCTTCATCATTTGCTTCAATGTAAGAAATACCTGCATCATCTGCAATATTCGCAGATTCACTACACAGATGCAAAACCACATTTTTATCTTTAAGAGCTTTTAAAATATTAATGAAACATTCACCTTTATGAGCAAAGGAGCTATCCACTAGCAAGGTTTCACAAGCATTACAAACACCCGGTCTTTGAGTTTTTGCATTTACAACAATTTCTTTTGCCATGCTTTCGCTGGCGCTTGCTTCAATATATGTATGACAATTTCCAAGGCCGGTTTGAATAATTGGCACCTTTGAATTTTGAACGCAAGCATTAATTAAACCTGCACCACCACGTGGAATAATTACATCAATAAACTCAGTAGTTTGCATTAAGGCATTAGTTTCTTGTCTGTCGCAAGACTCTATCATTTGAATGCAATCTTGATTTAAACCAACTAAAGAAATAGCTTGTCTTAAAATATTTGCTATTGCAAGGTTAGAATTTTTAGCACTAGATCCGCCTTTTAGAACACAAGCATTGGCACTTTTAATACAAAGACCACAAACATCTGCTGTAACATTTGGGCGAGCTTCATAGATAATTCCAACAACGCCCAAAGGAACAGAAACTTTTTGAAGTTTAATACCATTATATAATGTTCGACCCTCTATTAACTTGCCAATTGGGTCCGCCTGTGCAGATAAAGCAATTAGAGCATCAGCCATACCACTTAAGCGTTCTATTGTTAAAGTAAGCCTGTCTATAAGAGCAGAAGCTGTATTGTTCTCTTTTGCAGCTTTTAAATCCTCGGCATTTGCTCGCAAGATTTCATCAGTATTATCTAAAAGAGCTTTTGCCATGGCCGCTAAAGCTTTGTTTCGAAGGTCGTTGCTCGATAAAGCAAGCTCCATAGAAGCCTCGTTAGCAAGTTTTGCCTTTTTGTAACTTTCAAAGTCTTGTAAATTATTCATGATTCTCCTTTGCCTTAACCATTTCTTCTATACGTAAAAACCTATGATAAACTGCGTTTTTACTAAGTTTTGGATTAGCGTATTCTCCTAGCTCTTTAAGAGTAGCATCGGGATGTTCAATGCGCAGTAAAGCAACCTGCAACAAAGATTGAGGAATTTTATCTTTCTCGTAATTATCTATTATGAATTTTATATTCTGAAGTTGCTGCGCACATGCAATGGATGATTTTTTCTGATTAGCAATCTCTGCATTTACAATT